>JALYVL010000156.1 GCA_030853285.1 Actinomycetota bacterium
CGGCGCGAGGATGGAGGTCGATGGACGGTTGCCGGGCATCACCTTGTGCGCCACCACATCCTCCGGTGTGCCCTCGGCGGCGATCTCCTCGGCAGTCTTGCCGAACGCCAGCACCTTGGTCTGGGCGAAAAAGTTCGACATCAACAGGTCGTGCATCCCGCCCTCACCATCCATAGTCGGCAGGTCCTGCAGTGGTTCGGCGAAGCCGATGAAGTCGGCCGGCACCAGCCGGGTGCCCTGATGCAACAGTTGGTAGAACGCGTGCTGGCCGTTGGTGCCCGGCTCGCCCCAGAAGATCTCGCCGGTCGACGTGGTCACCGGGGTGCCGTCCGCGCGTACCGACTTGCCGTTGCTTTCCATGGTCAGCTGCTGCAGGTAGGCGGGAAAACGGTTGAGGTCGTTGCTGTAGGGCAGCACGGCGCGGGTCGCTGCGCCGAAGAAGTTGGAGTACCAGACGCCGAGCAGGCCCATGATGACCGGCGCGTTGGCCTCCAGCGGCGCGGTCGCGAAGTGGGTGTCCATGCTGTGAAAACCAGCCAGCAGCTCGGCGAAGTTGTCCCGTCCGATCGCGCACATGACCGACAGGCCGATGGCGGAGTCGACGGAATACCGACCGCCCACCCAGTCCCAGAAGCCGAACATGTTGGCGGTGTCGATGCCGAACTCGGCGACCCCCTCGGCGTTGGTGGACACGGCAACAAAGTGCTTGGCGACGGCGTCCTCGCCCAGGCCGAGCCCGTTCAGCAGCCAACGACGCGCGGCCGTGGCATTGGTCAGCGTCTCCAGGGTGGTGAACGTCTTGGACGACACGATGAACAGCGTCCGCGCCGGGTCGAGGTCAGCGGTCTTGGCCACCAGGTCAGCGGGGTCCACATTGGATACAAAACGGCAGCTGATGCCCGCGTCGGCGTAGTACCGCAGCGCCTGGTACAGCATCACCGGTCCCAGGTCGGAGCCACCGATGCCGACGTTGACCACCGTGGTGATGCGTTGCCCGGTCGCCCCCACCCACTGCCCGGAGCGCAGCCGGTCGGTGAACTCACCCATGCGGTCCAACACCTCGTGGACTTCGGCGACGACGTCGTGCCCGTCCACGGTCAGTGCTGCATCCCGGGGTAGGCGCAAGGCCGTGTGCAGCACGGCGCGGTCCTCACTGGTGTTGACGTGCTTGCCGGCCAGCATGGCGGCGCGACGCGCCGGTAGCTCTGCTGCGACGGCGAGTTCGGTCAGCAGCCGCAGCGTCTCCCGCGTCACGCGGTGCTTGGCGTAGTCCAGGTACAGCTCGCCGGCGCTCAGGGTCAGCTCGCGACCACGTTCGGGATCCTCGGCGAACAGGTCACGCAGGTGCAGCTGCTGCACCTCGGTGTGGTGGGTGAGCAGCGCCTGCCACTGCGGAGTCTGGGTGATGTCCATACCGTGCATCCTTGCGTGGCTGGGCCGGTGATGCCAGACGGTGGTGATCGCCTTGTGCCAAAGCGGCATACGCACGAGAAGGTTGGGCGAATGCCGCTTTCGCACAACATGGCGATCGGCGATCAGTGGCGGTCGGACTGTCCGGCGGCGAGGTCGGAACCGATCTTGTGGCCGCCGACGAGTCGGGTGATCCGTGCTGCTATTTCCGGCGCGAGGCCGGCGAACAGGGCGGAGGCGCGGATGGTCAGCGGCGCGACGTCGACCTCGCCGCGGTTGTGCTCGATCGCAGCAGCCACCGCATCGGCCACCTGCTCGGGGCTGCTGGTGCCCACGCCCTTGGGTAGCACGGTGCCCGAATCGGCGAACATACCCGCGTCGCGCACGAACCCGGGGAACACGACGGACACGCCGACGCCACTGCTTGCCAGCTCCGCCCGCAACGCCTGGGCGAAACCGCGGAGTCCGAACTTGGTGGCGCTGTACATCGAGGAGTACGGCGTGCCGACCTTGCCGGAGATGGAGGAGATGAAAACGAGGTGCCCAGCGCCCTTGGCGGAGAACGCCTCTGCGTAGTGCCGCGCCATCACGATCGGGGCGCGCAGGTTGACGTCGATGGCCGCATCGATGCCGTGCGTGGAGAACGACGACAACAACCCCGACGCAGGCAAGGCGGCGTTCGCGACAACGATGTCCACCTCGCCGGCCTCGTCGAGCAGCGAGTCGACTGCCGCGGGGTCGGCCAGATCGACGAGGAGTGTCCGGGCGCCGAGCTCGACGGCCAACGGTTCGAGCACCTCGACGCGGCGGCCGGTGAGGATCAAGGTGGCGCCGGCACGGTGCAGGCGGCGGGCGATGGCATGCCCGATCCCGCCGGTGGCGCCGGTCAACAGGACGGTCTTACCGGTGAGCTGCATGGCACTCATCTTGTCAGTCGTGGGCGTGCCGGATGCGGACGCGCTCCTCGCCGAGGTGCCAGGTCTCGAAGACCATGAGGGCGACGACGGCGGCGGTGAGGATGGCCAGGAGCGCCAGGGCGGGCACATGCGCCCCGGCGGCGAGCAGCGCCAGCAGCGCCACGGCCACCCCGGCGCGGGGGACGTTGATCACCCCGAGAGCCCGGAGCTTGAACGCGACGTGACCCAGCAGGTACAGCACCACCCCGCCGACCAGCGCGAACACACTGACGCCGTGCAGCGGATCGGTCAGCGCGTGGTGCGCGGTGTCGCCCACCGAGGCGAGTACCTTCTTCAGCCCCAGCGCCAACAGCACGATCCCGGCGACGAGCGGCAGATGGAGATAGCTGTAGGCGTCCCGGGCGAAACGTGCACGGTCGACCAGCGGACAGGCAGCGAACGCGCGCTCGGCCATGAGCGAGGTGACGTCAAAGTAGGCCCACCACAGCGCCGCCGAGAGCGTCAGACCCAGCACCGCCGCCACCACGATGGGCCAGCTGATCGGCTCACCCACCACCCCTACCCCGATGGAGGCGATCGACTCGCCCAGCGCGATGATGACGATCAGACCGTGTCGCTCGGCGAAGTGGCTGACCGAGCGAATGCGCCAGCCACGTGCCCCGCCGAGCACGTTGCCCAGGTAGTCGGCGACCAACGCCGCTGCCCAGAGCGCCGTCTGCAGCGTCCCGTGGGTCACGGCGGCGACGAGCAGCAGCGCGGTACCGGCCACCGTCGCGGGCAGGAAGCGCTTGACCTGGCCGCGAAGGCCCGCGTCGGTGGTGGAGATGATCCAGAACACCACGATGTGTAGCGCCCGAAACAGGAGGTAGCACAGGGCAACCACCATCGGGCCGGGCAGCCCGCCGGGCACGTCGTCGAAGGCTTCGGGGATGCTGAGAGCGAGCACGAACATGGTGGCCATGGCACCGAACATCGTCAGCCTGATCAGGCCCTCGTCGGCGCGCGCGACGTTGCCAACCCAGGCGTAGCACACCCAGCTCCACCAGAGCAACCCGATGATCAGCACGCCGTGCAGCAGGCCACGCCACGAGAGGTCGGCCGCCATGAACGTGGTGATCTGCACCAAGCCGAAGACGAAGACCAGGTCGAAGAACAGCTCCAGCGGGGTGACGGCGGCATCGGCGTCCACCGCTTCCACCCGCGCGCGGCCCCTGGCGATGCTCATTTCAGCCGGGTCGGGTAGTAGCTGCGCTCCTCATACCGGTGCTGGATGCGCCATCCATCCGGAGTGCGGACAAACTCGTCCCGGTACCACAGTCCACAGAGGAACACCTGGGTCTCGCCGGCCGCGGACGTGACGATCATGGGGTTGTGGCAGATCGTCTTTCCCGTCGCGGTGTCCCCGTCCAGCGCAACCTTGCTGGTGGCGATCATGTGCTGAAAGCCGGCGAAGTTGGCCATCGCGCCGGCCAGAAACTCCTTCGTTTCCGCGAGGGTGCCGCGGGTGCCGCCCATCTCGGTGTAGTCGATGACGGCATCCGGGGTGAACACCGCGTCGAGTGCGTTCCAGTCGCGGGTGTCGATGGCGTGGCAGTAGTCGACGAGCAGGTCCTGGATCTCCATCCGGTCGGAGATCTCCGTTATGGACAGACTCATAGCGCGTCCCGCAGCACGCTCAGAACAGTATCGACGTCCTCGTCGGTGATGACGAGCGGTGGGCACATCGCCAGCGCGGAGCCGATCGGGCGGACGATCACCCCGGCGTCGAGCACGCGGTCGCGCACCACCACCGCGTCCACTCCCGGGTGTAGCTGCACCGCCCACATGGCGCCCGCGCCGCGCACCTCGGCAACCAAGCCGTCGTCGCTGAGCCCCTGCAGGCCCTCGGACAGTCGCTTGCCGAGCTCGGTGGCGCGCTGTAGCAGTCCCTCCCGTTCGGTGATGTCCAAACAGGTCAGGGCGGCTGCGCAGGCGGTGGCGTGCCCGGAGTAGGTGTAGCCGTGCATGAGCATCGTGGTCGGATCGGCGGAAAGCGGCTCGTGCACCGAGGGCGCCAGCAACACCCCGCCGAGGGGGATGTAGCCGCTGGTGACGCCCTTGGCGAAGGTGGTGAGGTCGGCGTGCACCCCGTAGTGCTCGCCGCCAGACCAGGCGCCCAGGCGACCGAAGCCGCAGATCACCTCGTCGAGCACCAGGTACGCGCCGTGCTCGTCGCACAAGGCCCGCAACTCGGCCAGGTAGCCCTCCGCGGGCGGATACACCCCGCCCGCGCCGATCACGGGCTCGGCGAACACCGCGGCGACCCGGTCCGGGTGCTCGGTGAACACGGCGCGATCCGCGTC
>JALYVL010000157.1 GCA_030853285.1 Actinomycetota bacterium
GGTGATGAGGATGTTGCCCGGCTTGACGTCGCGGTGCACGGTGCCGCGGGCGTGCGCCGCCTGCAGCGCGCGTGCGGTCTGCTCGAGCATGTCCAATGCGTGCTCGAGGTCCAGGCGACCTTCCCTGGCGAGCACTGCTGAGAGCGGCTCACCGTCCACCAGCTCCATCACCAGGTACGCGGTGTGCCGTGCCCCGTCGTCGAGCGTCTCGGTTTCGCCGTAGTCGTACACCCCGGCGATGCCCGGGTGGTTCAGCGCGGCTGCGGTGCGGGCCTCCACCCGGAAGCGGTCGAGGAACTCCGGGTCGGCCGAGATCTCCGGTTTGAGCACCTTGACGGCGACCTGGCGGTGCAGCCGGGTATCGGTGGCCTCCCACACCTCGCCCATCCCACCGACGGCGATGAGGTTGGCCAAGCGGTAGCGCTCGGACAACACGGCACCAGCATTGAGACTCATCGTGGAACTCCTTGTAACGCTGCGGCTATCACGGCGCGACCGATCGGCGCGGCGACCGAGGCGCCGACGGCCGCCAAGCCGCGGTCACCGCCGTTCTCCACGAGCACGGCGACCGCCACCTGGGGGTTCTTGGCCGGCGCAAAAGCGATGTACCAGGTGTGTGGAGGCGTTGTCTTGGGGCTCGTCCCGTGCTCGGCGGTGCCGGTCTTGGAGGCGATCTGCACACCGTTGATCTCGCCGCCGCTGCCTGCGTGGCTCTCCGCGCCGATCATCAGTTGCGTGAGGGTGTCGGCCGTGGTCGAGGACATGGCCTGGCCGAGTTTCTTCGGCTGTGTCGGGTCGCCAAGGGCCGACAGATCCGGGGCCTGCAATCCGCTGACGAGGTAGGGCTGCATCCGGGCGCCCCCGTTGGCGACGGTCGCGGCCACCTCTGCCATCTCCAACGGGGTGGCCCGGACGTCGCGTTGTCCGATGCTGCTCTGTCCCAACGCCGCCTGATCGGTAATCGGACCGATCTCCGAGGACGTCACCGGCAGCGGGATGTCCGGGGCGGGCGCCCCAAAGCCGAACGCCTGGGCCTGCGCGCGCAGCGCGTCCGTGCCCGTGGCGATGCCCAGTTCGGCGAAGGCGGTGTTGCAGGAGCGGGCGAAGGCCTCGGCGAACGTCGCGGTCGGGCCCGGGCCGCAGGTGGAGCCGTTGTAGTTTTCCAGCGTGGTGTTGGTGTCCGGCAGGGTAATGCGCGGTGCGGCGGTGACCGGTGTCGTCGGCGTGACCTTGCCGTTGGCCAGGGCGGCCGCGGTGAGCACCACCTTGAACGTCGAGCCCGGCGGGTAGGTCTCCGAGGTCGCGCGATTGGTCAGCGGAGCCTTCGGGTCGTTCTGCAGCGCCGCCCAGGCGTCCTGCCGGACGGTCGCGTCGTGGCTGGCCAAAGGATTGGGGTCGAAACTCGGCGTGCTGACCATGCCGAGGATCTCCCCGGTACTGGGACGTAGGGCAACGACAGCGCCGGTGTAGCCCTTGGACGTCATCTGGTCATACGCCGTCTGCTGCACCCGAGGGTCGATGGTGAGCACCACGTTGCCCCCGCGGGGGTCGCGCCCGGAGATCAAGTCGAACAGCCGTCGGGTGAACAGTCGGTCGTCCGAGCCGTTGAGCACCGCATCCTCGGCGCGTTCGATGCCGGTGGTGGAGTACTGAATGGAGTAGTAGCCGGTGAGCGGGGCGTACGCCTTGGGGTTGGTGGGGTACTGGCGCAGGAACTTGAACCGGTCCGACGTCGGCTCCGACGAGGCGAGCACCAGTCCGCCGGTGGAGATCTGTCCCCGCTGGCGGGAGTACTCGTCCAACAGCACGCGCTGGTTGCGCGGGTCGGTACGCAAGCTGTCCGCCTCGAATACCTGTACGTAGGTGGCGTTGCACAGCAGCGCGAGGACCAGCACCATGACGGCAAGGGCCACCCGTCTCAGTGGCTTATTCATGGCGGGGCCTGTTCATGCGCGCTTCACCATCTGGGTGGGCGCATCCGCGATCGGGGTGGCGGGGCCGACCCGCGGCTTGCGGGCGGGGGCCGGACGACGAGCGGCGTCGGAGATGCGCAGCAGAATGGCCACGAGCACATAGTTGGCCAGCAACGACGAACCGCCGTAGGACACGAACGGCGTGGTCAGTCCGGTCAGTGGAATGAGCTTGGTGACGCCCCCGACCACGACGAACACCTGCCACGCGATGGTGAACGCGAGGCCGCCGGCCAACAGCTTGCCGAAGGTGTCGCGCACGGCGATGGCGGTGCGCATCCCGCGGATGACCAGGACGGCGAACACCATCAGGACGGCGGCGATGCCGATGAGCCCGAGCTCCTCCCCGATCGCGGCGATGATGAAGTCCGTCTTCGCGAACGGCACCGTCTCCGGGCGTCCCGCGCCGAGCCCGGTGCCCCCCACGCCGCCCGTGCCCAGCCCGAACAGCGACTGCGAGATCTGGTAGCCGGTGGTGTCGTAGGTGGCCGCCGGGTCGAGCCAGGTCTGCACGCGCACCTGCACGTGGGTGAACAGGTGATAGGCGACGACGCAACCACCGACGAACAGGGCACTGCCGATGAGCAGCCAGCTCACGCGTTCCGTGGCGACGTAGAGCATCACCAGCACAGTGCCGAAGATCAGCAGGGCGAACCCGAGGTCTTTGTCGAACACCAGCACGCCGATGGAGACCCCCCACGCCAGCAGCATGGGCGCGAGGTCGCGTGCCCGTGGCAGGTCCATGCCGAGGATGTGCTTGCCCGCGGTGTCGAACAGGTCGCGCTTGGCCACGAGGAAGGACGCCGAGAAGATCAGCAGCAGGATCTTGGCGAACTCGCCGGGCTGGATGGAGAAGCCGGCCAACAGAATCCAGTTCTTGCCGCCGTTGACCTCGCTGAACCGGGCGGGCAGCACCGCGGGAGTGATGAGCAGGACCAGACCGGCCAGTCCGCAGGTGTAGCCGTAGCGCGCGAGGCTGCGGTGGTCCCGCAGGAACCACAGCACCCCCAGGAACAGCACGAGGCCGATGGTGGTCCACACCACCTGGTGGGTCGCGTCTCCACCAGGTGGGGGCTTGCCTGCTTGCACTGCCTTGGCGACGTCAGCCAGGTCGAGGCGGTGGATCATCACCAGACCCAGACCGTTGAGCAACGCCACGCACGGCAGGATCAGCGGATCGGCATACGGCGCGAGCTTGCGCACCGCGAGGTGCGCCACGGTGAACAAGCCCAGGTAGGCGCCGCCCACCACGAGCAAATCGGTACTCAGTCGCTGCTCCTGGTTGGCCTCCACCAACACCAGCGCCGAGGTGGTGATGATGGCGGCAAAGGCCAGCATGAGCAGCTCGGCCCCACGGCGCGTCCGGGGAGCCGGCGCCGTGGCAAATCCTCCTGGTGGGCTCGCCGGCCCGCTGCTGAGGGTCATCAGCTCTCGGTTCGGCAGGTTTGGCCCGCGATGTGGCTCGGCGGGGGTAGATCAGTGCCGCTCGGCGTGGTCGTCACCGTGGGAGCCGTGGTGACGGGCTCGCCCGGTACCGGTGGTGGGACGGCGGTGGTGGGGGTGGCGGTGGGAACCGGGGACGTGGTGGGAGTGGGCCTCGGCGTGGGCGGCGCTGTTGTGCAGACGGGAAGGAGTTCAGTGCCGATGAGCTGTCGGATCTGGCTGCGCGAGTCCTCCAGCGATCCTCCCGGCAGCCCGGCGCTGACCTGGGCGCGCGCTGATGGGCGCAGATCGGTGAGTCGCAGTGGTACGCAACCGGAGGGGTCCGGGCTCTTCGGCGGCGACAGCCTCAGCTCATCGGTGGGGGTGACGCAGGCCTGCTCGGCGACCCCCTGGAACGCGATGCCGAGGATGCTGCCGGGCACGCCTTGGAAGACGGCAACGCGCCCGTCGCGCAGTCCGACGTAGTAGTTGGTCCTGATCCAGGCCCGCCCGATCAGCGCGGCGATCACCAACACCACGACCAACACTATTCCGGCGACGAGCCAGCGTAGTTTGCGGGACTTCTTCGGGCCGGCGGTGGTCTCCGGCCCGACCTCCTGCGGAGCGGCACGCGCGGGATTGACCGCCGCGGCCCGCCCCGCAGCGGTGTTCGGGGTGTCGCTGTCCTCGTCGGACCCGGAGACCGCACCGCCTACGATCGGCCGGTCCTCGCCGTACTCGACGTCCACCACGTCCGCGACGATCACCGTGATGTTGTCCGGCCCACCACCGCGCAGGGCCAGCTCGACCAGGCGGTCCGCGCAGTCCTGGGGATCGCTGATGGCCAGTGCTTCCTGCAACGAATCGTCACTGACAGGTCCGGTGAGTCCGTCGGAACACAGCAGGTAGCGGTCCTGGGCCCGCGCTTCGCGAATGGTGAGGCTGGGCTCCACCTCGCCGCCGGTGAGGGCGCGCAGCAGGAGCGACTTCTGCGGGTGGTTGGCCGCTTCCTCCTGAGTCAGCCGCCCCTCGTCGACCAGCGACTGCACGAAGCTGTCGTCGTGGGTGATCTGGCTGAGTACAGCGTCTCGGTAGAGGTACGCGCGAGAATCGCCGACGTGCACCATCCCCAGCCGGTTGCCAGAGAACAGCATGGCCGTGAGGGTGGTCCCCATTCCGTCCAGCTCGGGCTCGTCCGCAACCAGCTCGGTGATCGCGTCGTTGCCCGCGATGGTGGCGTCTTCCAGCTGCAGCAGCAGGTCGTGACGCGGG
>JALYVL010000158.1 GCA_030853285.1 Actinomycetota bacterium
AGTGCGTGGCACGGGGCGGCACTGCGCTGGCGTCAGTCTATTGTCGGCAACCGTACAACGGCTGAGGGGGAGGGCAAGCGGCGATGGCGGCAACACCGACGACGAAGTCGCAGGTGCAGGCATACCGCTTCGTGCTGCGCCGGATGGAGCACGCCCTGGTCCGCAAGGACGCGGTGATGCTGCACGACCCGATGCGCACCCAGGTGCGGGCCACAGTGGTCGGTGTGGTCCTCGGCGTTCTCGGCCTCGCCGGATTTGCGCTGTTCTCGCTGTTCAGCCACTCGGACAGCTTGGGCGACAACGCCATCGTGACGGCGAAGGACTCGGGCACGATGTTCGTCCGTGTTGACGGTGTGCTGCACCCGGTGACCAATCTCGCTTCGGCCCGATTGATCATCGGACAGGCGGCTACGCCGAGCGCAGTAGCGGATTCGGCTCTTGCCGACCTGCCCCGCGGACCCCTACTCGGCATCCCAGGTGGGCCTGCCCTGCTTCCCGTCGCGAAAGACCGCCCGGCTGAGGTGTGGACGGTCTGCGATTCGCTGACGCCCGACGGCACGGCGCGGACCGCTGAGCAGCAGGCTGCCGGTGCGTCGATGAGTACCACCGTGGTGGTGGGCACTCCCAGCACGGCAGCGATCGCGCTGCACGGCGGCGGTGCGCTGTTGGTCAAGGGGCCCGCTGAGGTGGCGCATCCCGGTGGGCAGACCTACCTCGTCTACGACGGCAAGCGTGCCCAGATCGAACTCGGCGACGAGCGGGTCACCCGGGCGCTCGGTCTCGACGGCGCCGTTGCCCGTCCGATGAGCGCGGCCGTCCTCAACGCGATCCCGACGGTGGGACCGATCACCGCGCCCGTTGTACCCGGCCGCGGTGGCCGTCCCACCTTTACCGGCTCCGATGCGTTGCCTGCAGGCGCAGTGGTCGGTTCGGTGCTGCAGGTCACGGGAATGTCCGACAAGCAGTTCTACGTCGTGCTCGCCGACGGCGTGCAGTCGGTGACCTCGAGTGTGGCCAGATTGCTGCAGTTCGCCGATTCCGGAGACCCGATCAGCGTGTCGTCCTCCGCGATGGGCTTGCCGCCGACGGCGAAGGCGAAGTTGATCGTGAACGACCTACCGCAGCAGATGCCGACGGTGACGAACGCGGGCGAGAAGTCCGTGGCCTGCATGTCCTGGGACGGAACGGGAGCCGAGGCGCAACAAGCGTCACCCCAAGACCGGCAGGCGCCACGGGAGCTGAAGCCGGCAGTCCTGGTCGGTGCCGCGCTGCCGGTCCCGGACGCGGCGAAGGTGGTGACCTTGGCGCAGGCCGACGGGTCCGGTCCGCTGCTGGACTCGGTGTATCTCCCGCCGGGCAAGGGGGCGTTGGTTCGGGCCGTCACCCCGGGCAGCGAGTCCGGTCCACTGTTCCTGGTCGGTGACACCGGCGTGCGCTTCGGCGTGCCCGATGTGAGTACCGCAGGGGCCCTGGGTTTGGACGGGCAGCCCGGATTGGTGCCCAACCAGATCTTGGTGTTGCTGCCGATCGGGCCGGAACTCAGCCAGGGCGCGGCACTACTGGCGCACGACGGCGTGTCCTCGGATCCCCGGGCGTCGACGGTGCCCAAACCGGGCGGACCCTGAGCAGAGAACCGCGGTGTCGACCTCAGGACCCGCCCGCCGGGCGATGGGTAGGACGGCCGGCCACGCGTCGTCGGTGGCGTCGGGTGGCGTCCAGCACGGCAAAAGTCACCAAAGCCGCGGCCAGTGCGGCAGCTGACCCAGCGAAGGCCACGGTTCGTGGCGTGGTGTTCGGCACCGGGGCCGGTACGGGCGGGGCCACCCGGGCGGCACCGTTGCGCGCGGACTGAGCGGTGACATCGGCGGGCAGCACATCCGAGACCGCAGCGACGGGGTCGACCATGCCGTATCCCACTGTCGGTGACCATCCGCCGGCAGGCGTGTGGGCGGTGGCCTTGATCCGTTGCACAACCTGTTTGGCCGACAGGGCCGGGAAACGTGCGCGTACCAACGCCGCGGTGCCGGCGACGTAGGGCGCGGCGAAGCTGGTGCCCTGGATGGGCCCGAGCGCCGTCCCCGGTGTCTCGGCCAGCCGATTGGACAGGCCGGTGGCCGCTGGCGCCGGGTCGAGGGAGGTGATTTCCTCCCCGGGAGCACCGACTCCTACCCATGGGCCCGCGAGGCTGAACTTCGAGGGACTCCCGTCTCTGGCCACCGCGCCCACGGTGAGGACGTAATCGCTGTACCAGGCCGGGCTGGCGATCGTGGCCACCGCGGACCGTCCGGGAACTCCGGGCTGCGCCGGGCTTCTCGCGTTCTGCTCTTTGCAGGTGCCAGAGTCGGGGCCGCCGGTGTTGCCTGCCGCGGCGACGACCACCACGTCGTGATCTGCGGCGTACTTGAGCGCGGCCCCGAGTGCGCCGTCGGGCAGGCGCCGGGTTGCCGGGCCGCACGCCGCCTCGGAAATGTTGATCACCGTGGCGTTCAGGTCGACAGCGCGCATCACCGAGCGCGCCAGGGTGCTCAGATTGCCGTAGCCCGGCTCGTCACCGGATTGCCTGGCCACTTCGTCGTAGTACTTGCTGGTCTGCCGAACGCTGATGATGGCGGCCGCGGGTGCCACGCCCGCGAAGGCGCTCGGGTGCGTCGGGTCGGGCGCCGCGCCGATGATGCCCGCGACGATGGTGCCGTGACCGTCACAGTCGGTGGTACCGAGGGTGTTCGAGACGTAGTCACCGCCGGCCTGCACGCGATTACCGAAGCGCGGGTGCGCGTTGACTCCGGTGTCGATGACCGCGACCCGCACCCCTGCGCCGGTGCTCAACGGCCACGCATCTTCGAACCGGAGCTGGGCCTGCGCCCATGGCGCCTGGGTGAGCTCTCCCGTCGAGTTGGGGCTGGCCTGCACGCACGCGACGTTGGTGCGCGCCGTGGGCTCGTCCGGCGCGATCGGGCCGGCGGTGGGATTGAGCAGCGGATCCGGGACGGGCGCCGTCGGATAGGCGGGAGCAGGTGCCGGCGAGCTCGCCGGCTGAGCACCGACCTGGGGAGCGCCAAGCGCCAGGGAGCCAAGCGCCAGCACGGCGCCGCTCAGTACTGCGAGCGTGCGGCACCGGGCGTGCCTCACAGGTGCCGCATGGCGGAGTAGAGGTCCATGACCGCGAGAGCAAGCGGGAGGACCAACGCGATGAGCACGGCCTCGGCCAGCTCGACGCTGCGGCGCAACACCGGGGAGAACCGGCGTTGCGGAAACACCACGCCCAGGACGAGGGCGAGCAGGCCCAACAGGACGCAGCTACCGAAGGCCCAGAGCGTGAGGGTATGGGCGTCGGCGCGCGCGGTCCAGCCGACGATGATGCCGGCGGCGGCCCCTATTCCGGAGAGCAGCAGCGCCACAGCCTGCACGCCGTTGGCGTAGGTCCGGGCGCGCAGCATCAGCACCACGGCCACGGTGGCGGACAGGAGCACCCCCCACATACCCTGCTGAGCGGCCAGGACCGCGCCGATTGCCGCACTCACCCCGAAGCCGATCACCATCCCGGACAGGTACTGGTGCCCGACCGCAGCCTGCCGCTCGATGGCCAGGACATCGGGGAACTCTTCGCTGTCGTCCTCGTTCAGTTCGTGCGCGGTCGTGGGCACCGCAGGCACCGGGAGCCGCGCCAGTTGGATCGTCATTCGGGGTGCCGCCGACAGCCCGACCAGCGCGAGTGCTGCCAATCCGGCGCCGATCCCGGGCACCGGATGCGCGACCAATACCGCGACGAGACCGGCGATCGCCCCGAGCAAGGCGACAGTGCCCAGCGACACGAACGTCGTCACGCCCGCGGCGATGAGCCCGACGGCCGCGGCGGCCAACACCGCGGTCACCACGCAGGCCAGCAGCACGTTCGGCCTGCCCGGGCCGCCCGGCACTGCGAACAACCCCGCGACGAACGCCAGTGGTAGCGCCGCCGCGCCGAGCACGACACCCGCCTGGGCATCCGCATACACCCGACTGATCACGGCACCGATGCCGACGAGCGCGAGCGCGGCCACTGCCGCCGTGATCGCCTGGGCGGCGCCGGGACCCGCAAGATAGAGCACGGTCGCGGCACCCAGGAGCCCCATCACCGCAGCAGCTGCACCCAGCGCACGGGCCGTCTGGGCCGTCCACGGTCGGTAACTACCCGGTGTGCTCAGCGCTACCGCGTCGATCACGTCGTCGTAGAGCGGCGGGGGTGGCGATTCCGAACGCTTGCGCAACTGCAGGAGCTCGCCGTCCAGCACGACATGCCCGTTCAGGGTCTTCGTCGTGTCCAGTTCTGCATCACCGATCCGCGCGAGGCACCATCCACCATGGCGTGCGCCGCCGTCCGGAGTGGTCTCTCTGGCCATGCTGAGCAGCATCGGCAGCAGGTCGGCGAGTGCGACGTCGGAGGGCAGTGCCACGTCGATCCGAGTGCGCGGCGCGACCACCGTGAGCCGGGTGAACACCGCGGACGTTCCCGCCGTCGCGACCGGGGTGCGGGTAGAAACCACCGCGCCACCCGGAGATGTCGTCGCCACCGTCACTGCTGTGTTCCCCCAACCGTCACAAGCATGATCGCGCACGCCTTCACCCTGCGTCGCCCTGGATCGGAGTTGAGGATACGGCCCCCGCTCCGACAACGTGCCGCCC
>JALYVL010000159.1 GCA_030853285.1 Actinomycetota bacterium
GTGCACTGTTAGGTGCGGTGTCCTGCGGAACGCCTCAACCCGTGGGTCTCGCTCCCGAGCAACTCACGGTGCAGGTACTCAGCACCCGTCCGCACGATCCGTCGTCGTTCACCGAGGGTTTGGAGATCGACAACGGCCAGCTCTACGAGAGCACCGGACGGGATGGACACTCGCTGATCCGTCGCAGCGACAGCACCACCGGAGCAACCCAGGCCACGGTGCACCTTCCCGATGACCTCTTCGGCGAGGGCGTCACCCTCGCCGGGGACACGCTGTGGCAACTGACCTGGCAAGACGGGTTCGCCATTCACCGTGACCCGCAGACCCTGGCCGACCGCGGGCACGTCAGCTTCGACGGCGAAGGGTGGGGGCTGTGTCATGAACCGGGGCGGCTGGTGATGAGTAACGGCAGCGACACTCTCACGTTCCGTGATCCCGTGACCTTCGCCGTCACCGGATCAGTACAGGTGCGCAAACAGGGGGTGGGGCTGGACATGCTGAACGAGTTGGAGTGCGTCGACGGCGTGGTGTGGGCCAACGTCTGGAAGACCGACCAGATCGTCCGCATCGATCCCGCCACCGGCCAGGTCACCGGCACCGTGGACGCCGGCGGCCTCCTGGATCGTTCCCGCTATCCCGACGCCGACGTTCTCAACGGCATCGCCGCCATCCCGGGAACCGACCGTTTCCTCATCACCGGCAAGCTTTGGCCGACGACCTTCGAAGTTCGATTCGTCCCTACCCGCAACGCGCCGTGAGCAGGCTGTTCGACGGCAGACACGAACCGGACACCGTGGTGCGGCAGAATCACCGGTGTGACTGCTCAGGGTGATGGCGCTACCTCGCATGGTGGGCCGCAGACCCGGCGGGGATGGAACGCAGGCCGTCGGCGACCCGATGCCACGGTGCCCGTCGGTCGGCGGCGGCGTAACCGGCTTGGCCTGCGCAAGCCCGACTCCGCAGCGTCGCCCGAGCCTCCACCAGACCGGCAACCCGACCCGCCGCGTCACGTCCCCCCGGTCGCTCCCTCGGCGCCCACGGAGCGCATCGCCAGGCAATCGCCCCCCACCCGGGAACTGCCCACGCTGTCCGCGGAGCAGCCCGCGAATGAAGGGCAGCGCAAGCGGGTGCCGCCACGGGAGTTCGGGCGCTCGGCCGGTCCCCGCAAGCTCACCGTCACCCGAGTGGCGGCGCTGCGCAGCAAGCAACTCACCAGAGACGGTATCCAGCACTTTCATCGCGCAGCCAGTGCCGACGGCGCCGACAAGTCCGGGCTGACCGCACTGACCTACGCGACGATGGCGAACTACGCCTCGGACGCCGCCATCGCCGTGGCCCTGGCCAACACGCTGTTCTTCGCCGCCGCCAAGGGTGAGAGCCAGGGCAAGGTGGCGCTGTACCTGTTGATCACCATCGCCCCCTTCGCGGTGATCGCGCCCCTCATCGGCCCCGCGCTGGACCGTATCCAACGGGGCCGACGACTGGCCCTGGCCGGTTCATTCGTTGGCCGCGCCTTGCTGGCCGTGGTGATGGCGCTGAACTTCGACAGCTGGGAGCTCTACCCGGCCGCACTCGGGGTGCTGGTGTTGAGCAAGTCCTTCGGGGTGCTCAAGTCCTCGGTGATGCCCAGGGTGCTACCACCGAACATCAGCCTGATGAAGAGCAACTCTCGGATCACCGTCTTCGGTCTGGTGGGCACCACGGTCACCGGCGCCTTGGCCGGTGCAGTAGAGCTCACCCACCAGGGGGCGGCGCTGTGGTTCAGCGCGCTGGTGATGCTACTCGGGGCCTGGTTGTGCATGCGGATCCCGGCCTGGGTGGAGGTCACCGAGGGCGAGGTCGCCACCACGCTGATGTTCACCCACGCCGACGAGCGGGCGGCTGCGGCGCGACCGCCCAAGACCAAGCCGCGCAAACAATTGCTGGGTCGCAGCGTGCTGGCCAGTCTCTGGGGCACCGGCACGACCCGCGTGTTCACCGGGTTCATCACCCTGTTCATCGCGTTCGTGGCCAACGCGCACTACGGCCCCCACAGCGCCACGCACAACGGCTGGCTCTACACCGCCACCCTGGGCACGGTCGGTGCCGCCGCCGGGCTCGGGAACTTCGCGGGCAACGCAGTAGGGGCGCGGCTGCACCTGAGCCGGCCCGACCTGGTGATCATCGGCTGTGCCGTGTCCACCCTGACCCTCACCGTCACCGCCGCCATCATTCCGGGATTGGTCACGGCCACGTTGGCCACCCTGGTGGGGGCCAGCGGCAGCGCCCTGGCCAAGGTGTCCCTGGACGCGATCATGCAGCGGGACCTGCCCGAGGCGGCCCGGGCCTCGGCGTTCGGGCGCACCGAGACCGTGCTCCAGTTGGCCTGGGTCGTGGGTGGTGCCTTCGGTGTGCTGCTACCGCCGACGTACTGGGTCGGGTTCACCGTGATCGCGGTGCTGCTCGCGCTCGGCACCGCCCAGACCCTGTTGACCAGCCGCGGCTCCACCCTGCTGCCCGGTCTCGGCGGCGTCCGACCCCGCCGCGGCCCCGCGGCCGCCGAACCCGTGCGCTGAGCTCTCGCCTAGCCTTGCTCCGTGCGGAAACGACTGGGACTGCTGCTGTGCACCGTCGCGCTTGCGGTGGGCGCGGTCGGCTGTTCAACCAGCACGGCGCCGCCCCAGGTCACCTTCTACGCCGATCACGCCACC
Source organism: Actinomycetota bacterium (assembly GCA_030853285.1). Lineage (GTDB taxonomy): Bacteria > Actinomycetota > Actinomycetes > Mycobacteriales > Mycobacteriaceae > X156. The sequence goes on from JALYVL010000159.1 coordinate 2,691, forward strand.
ACGGTGACCGGCCCGACCACCTTTTGCTCGTTCGACTTCACGCACTGCAGCACAGGTGCCACCGCGCAGCTGCCCGTTCGCGTGGGCCTGCCTCTGCAGATTTCGCTGCCCACCGATATCGGACAGGCGCCGTGGCGACTACTCACCAGCTACCGCACCCCTGCTGGGGTCGACGAGATCATCCAGCGCTATTACCGACCGGGCGAGCGGCTGGCCGTCACCGTCACGCCGCCGAGCCCCCGCGACCAACTCACCGGGGTGGAGATCCAACTCCCCTCGGGCGCCACCGACCCCCAGGGCAATCCGATCGCCCGCGCCACCTGGTCGGTACGGACCGACCCGGCGCTCATCGCCGGAACCTGAGCTCAGCTGTCGAGCTCGCGGGCGACGGCGCGGACCACCTCGGAGATGCGCTGAGCGGTCTTTCGGTCCGGGTAGCGCCCGCGCCGCAAATCCGGCTGCACGGTCGCCTCCAGCACAGTGATCATGTCCTCGACCATGCCGTGCAACTCGTCGGGGGTGTGCCGCTTGGCAACCGGTGTCGGAGCCTGCTGCTTGATGGACGGGGCAGGCTCGAGCACCTTCAGGCTCAGCGCCTGCGGCCCCCGACGACCCGACGCCATCCCGAACTCCACCTTCTGGCCCGCTTTGAGCGTCTCCAGGCCCTCGGGCAGCGCGGACGAGCGGACGTAGACATCCTCGCCCTGCTCCTGGGAGAGGAAGCCGAAGCCCTTTTCCGCGTCGTACCACTTCACCTTGCCGCTCGGCACCGTGCTCACCCGTCCATCGTTGTTGCATCCGTCTGCGCCATGCCGCTCCGGCACGACGAACGCGCCCCAACGTGGCGGGGCGCGTTCGGGTAAGTCTACCGGCCCCGACGCCGGCTAGCACCCCGATTCCGGGCTTCGCCGCGCACGGTCGGGCGGTGCGCTCCGTGTGAAGCAACGCTGTGGCAGATTTGGACCATGCCACCAGTGGGATCCTCGATGAACAGGGACCATGCACTTGCCGTGTGCGCAGACCAGACCGGTGCCGTCAAGAGTTTTCCGTTTGGCGACGGGGTCGCGGTCTTCAAGGTGGCCGGCAAGATTTTCGCGATGGTCTCGCTAGACGGTCGCCCCGCGCAGGTCAGCCTGAAGTGCGATCCCGACCTCGCCGTCGAGCTCCGCTCCAGGTACGAGGCGGTAACGGCCGGGTACCACCTGAACAAGACCCACTGGAACACCGTCGCGCTCGACCACTCGATTCCGATGGACGAGGTGGCCGAGATGATCGACGACTCGTACGCACTGGTGGTGCGCACATTGCGCCGGGTCGACCGCGAGAAGCTGGCCCGCGGCGAGCACTGACTACCGACCTACCTCGAGGAACACGGCGTGCCATCCACCACCGCTGACCGCAAGTAGCCAGGGCGACCGCAAGCCTGGCCGCGCGCTACCGTTAGCTCGTGCCGCACTCTGCCTCGCCTCGCCGCTCGCGCCTGTTCACCGCGGGACTGGCGCTGTTCGCCCTGGGCCTGCTGGGCATCCTGGCGGTGTTCCTCAGCCGCCCGCTGGCCGACGCCAATCCGCCGCTGGCGCTGTACCTGACGGGCATGCTGTTGCCGGTAGGGCTGTTCCTCGCGGTGTTCTCCGCGTTCCGCGACGGTCGCCGCGCCCGCTGATCGGCGATCGGCGATCGGCGATCGGCGATCGGCGATCGAGCACTTTTCGTGTCGTCAGACACCACGAAACCTGCCGAACCGGGTCAGGACAGGCCGAGGAACTCCGTGGAGCGCTCGCGCATCTCCACCTTGCGCACCTTGCCGGTCACCGTCATCGGGAACTCCTCGACGACGTGCACATACCGCGGGACCTTGTAGCGCGCCAGCTTGCCGACGCAGAACTCGCGCAGACCCTCGACCGTGAGTTCCGGCGCTCCCTCGCGCAACTGCACCCAGGCCATCAGCTCCTCTCCGTAG
>JALYVL010000160.1 GCA_030853285.1 Actinomycetota bacterium
CCTGCAGCGGCGCCTCCAGCCGCGCGATGACCTGACGAACGCCGTCTGCGGTGGTGTCACCGCAGCGCGGGAGCAGCTCTGCACAGGTGGCGATGACGGCGTCGCGCAGAGAAAGGTCGCGCAGAGGAAGGTCGCGCAGAGAAAGATCGCGCAGTGGCAGGGGCGGATTTGGCTGCATACCGCACCTCCCTCCGTGGCATTTCGTCCGTCCTCCGCCGCCTGCGGATGATCGTGCCATGACGGCCGAGGCATAGTGGCCGCGTGACCGACGACCTGCTGCCTGCTGCCGCCCCCGCGCAACGACCTCATGCCCGGGTGGTCAGCTTCCGGTCCCGCCGCGATGCCCTCACCCCCGCCAGGCAGCGCGCGTGGGACCAGTGGTGGCCGAGCCGGGGGGCCGAGGCGGGCAACGCGCTGCTGGACACGACCGCGTGGTTCGGCCGCGAGGCGCCCCTGATCGTGGAGATCGGCTCCGGCACCGGGACGGCGACGGCGGCGATGGCCGCCGCCGAGCCGGAGCGCAACCTGTTGGCCATCGAGGTGTACCGACCGGGCCTGGCCCAGCTGTTGCAGCACTGCGCCGCCGCGGACGTAGACAACGTGCGGGCGGTCCGCGGTGACGCAGTGCAGGTGCTCACGCACCAACTTGCCCCTGCCTCGCTCGCCGGCGTGCGCGTGTTCTTTCCCGACCCGTGGCCGAAGCACAAGCACCACAAGCGGCGGCTGCTGCAGCAACCTGTGGTCGAGCTGATCGCCAGCCGGCTGATGCCCGGGGCCGTGCTGCACGTGGCCACGGACTTTCTGCCCTACGCCGAGCAGGTCGCCGAGGTAGGCGATGCCGAGCCCCTGTTGCAGCGGATCGGGTTCGACTCCCCGGCCGCGATGGTGCTCGAGCGCCCGGTCACCAAGTTCGAGGGGAGGGCCGAACGTGCGGGCAGCGCGATCACCGAGCTGCTGTGGGGCAGGATCACCGCATGACCTCCAGCACCGCCATGCCCTCCGCGCAGCGTGAACAGCACCGGCGCGTGCTGCTGGTGTGGGATGCCCCTAACCTCGACATGGGCTTGGGGTCGATCCTCGGTGGGCGACCGACGGCGGCCTTCCGTCCTCGCTTCGACGCACTGGGCCGTTGGCTGCTCACCCGAACCGGCGATCTCGAGCGGGAGAGCGAGGCCGGTGGCCCGCTCGAACCGGAGGCAACGGTGTTCACCAACATCGCGAACGGCACGGCGGACGTGGTCCGGCCATGGGTCGAGGCGCTGCGCAACGTCGGCTTTGCGGTGTTCGCCAAGCCGAAGCTGGATGAGTCCAGCGACGTCGACGCGGACATGTTGGACCACATCGCCCTGCGTCAGCACACCTGCGGGCTGGCTGGCATCGTCGTCGCGTCGGCCGACGGGCAGGCCTTCCGTGAGCCGCTGGAAGAGCTGGCCACCGCAGGCGTCGCTGTGCAGGTCCTCGGCTTCAGGGAGCATGCCAGCTGGGCGGTCGCGCACCCGCAGGTGACGTTCGTCGACCTGGAGGACATTCCGGGGGTGTTCCGGGAACCGCTGCCCAGGATCAACCTGGACAACCTGCCCGACGACGGGGCCTGGCTGCAGCCGTTGCGCCCACTTTCGGCGCTGCTCAACGGCCACTGATCGGGGGAATTGGGGCCCGTCGCGCACGGGGGGGTGGCGCGACGGGCCCTGGTAAGTGTGCCACGGATCAGCGTTCGGGTCTGGCCGGATCGACCGCGTCCGGCGCGTCTTGGGCAGACTGTCCGAGGCCGACCACTCATCGTGAGGAGCTCGTGTTGTTCGCCACCTGGGGTGCCTTTGTGTATCGCCGTCGTCGATGGGTGCTCTCCATCGTCGTGCTGGCGGCGGTCGCGTCCGGGCTGTTCGGGCTGGGCTTGTTCGCCAGGTTGTCCCAGGGTGGTTTTGACGACCCGGCCAGCCAATCGTCGCAGGCGGCCAGGGTGGTGCAGCAGAACTTCGGCCGTACCGGCGGTGACGTGCTCGCGGTCTACACCGCGCCCGAAGGCAAGCGCATCGACGACCCGGCCATCGCGGGGCACATCCGTGACCGTCTCGCCGCCCTGCCCCGCGACCATGTCGCCGCGGTCACCTCACTGTGGACCACCGCCGCCCCCCAACTCATCGACCGCAGCGGCAGCAGGGGTCTGGCGGTCGTGACGCTGGTCGGTGACAGCGACTCGGCCGTGCTGAACAGCTTCGCGAAGGTCAAGCAGGACTTCGATGTGGATGGCGTGCAGGTTGCTTTGGCGGGGTCGGCGCCGGTCGGCACCGAGGTCAACGAACGGACCGCGGCTGACCTGACGCGCGCGGAGAGCGTGTCAATGCCGGTGGTGCTGGTGCTGCTGTTGTTCATCTTCGGCGGATTGATCGCGGCGTCATTGCCGTTGGTCGTGGGCGTGCTCACCATCTTCGGTTCTATCGGTGTGCTGCGGTTGTTGAGCTTGGCAGTTCCGGTGAACTCGTTCGCGGTGAACGTGGTCACCCTGATCGGGCTTGGTCTGGCCATCGACTACGGGCTGTTCACCGTCAGTCGGTTCCGCGAGGAGCTCGCCGCGGGGCGCAGCACCAGCGAGGCCGTCAGCCGCACCGTGGCCACCGCCGGACGCACCGTGCTCGTCTCGGCCACGCTGCTGGCCGTCGCCATGTCCGGCTTGCTGTTGTTCCCGCAGGACTTCCTGAAGTCGCTGGGCTACGGCGGGATGGCCGCGGTCGGGATGGCCGCGCTGGTTGCGCTGACCGTGCTGCCCGCAGTTCTGGCCATGTTGGGATCGCGCATCGACTTCCTCAGCGTTCCGGGCCGCTCCCGTCGTCGGGTGGGCGACGCGCGTTTGGACGGGGTGTGGGGGCGCTTGGCCGGCTGGGTCATGCGGCGCCCAGCGCTCGTTGCGGTGCCGATCGTGCTCGTCTTCGCGGCACTAATCGTTCCACTCGGCGGGGCGCGGTTCGGTGACGTCAACGAGCGTGCGCTGCCCGAAGACTCGCCCGCCCGTACGGCCACCGAGCTGGTGAACGCGCAGTTCCCCGCCCTCACCGCAGAGAAGGCGACGCTCGTGGTCAGCGGGGCTGACCCGCAGCAGTTGGCCACCATCGCAGGCAACGCCAGCACGGTCCGGGGGGGAGGCAAGGCGCAACCCGAGCAGTCCGACGCGGCGGTCACGGTCCTGTCCGTGCCTCTGGGCGACAACGGAAACGGAGCCCCCACGCGGCAGGAGGTGGTGCAGGAGCTGCGCGCTCTGCCGAAGCCACCGGGGACGACGCTGCTCGTCGGCGGGAAGACCGCGGCCAGCATGGACAGCCTCGCAGCACTGACCGCGACGTTGCCGTGGATGGTGCTGTTGCTCGTGAGCGCCACGTTCGTGCTGATGTTCCTCGCGTTCGGCTCCGTGGTGTTGCCGCTGAAGGCAGTGCTGATGAGTGCACTGGGCCTCGGCTCGACGCTGGGCGTGCTGACCTGGATCTTCAGCGACGGGCACCTCGCCGGGCTGGTGGGCATTACGCCGGGGCCGATGGAGGCCGGGGTGATGGTGCTGATGGCGGCCATCGTCTTCGGCCTGTCCACCGACTACGAGACCTTCCTGCTGTCCCGCATGGTCGAAGCCCGCGCCAAGGGGGCCAGCACCCGTGCGGCAGTGCGGGCGGGCATCGCGCAGACCGGCGGGGTGATCAGCGCGGCAGCCCTGCTGCTCGTCGTCGTCACCGGGGCGTTCGCCTTCTCCGACGTCGCCACGATGCGGTTCCTCGGTCTGGGGCTCATTTTCGCCCTGGCGCTGGACGCCACCGTGGTCCGGCTGATGCTCGTCCCCGCGGTGATCGCGTTGCTCGGTGACGTCACCTGGTGGGCACCGAAGTGGATGGTCCGCCTGCAGGAGCGCGCCGGTCTGGCCGAGCACGAGCCTCCGGTGGCGTACGACCCGCCGACCCAGCCGATCCCGGTGGTGCGCCAGCGGACCGCTCGGGCAAGGCCGGCGGGTAAGCATCGGGCTACGCCGGAGCGGCCGGGGTTTCCTGTCCCGCGCTGGTAGCGCTGTGCTTGTGCGTGAAAGTGGGCGGTAGGTCGCCAACTTTCGCGCACAAGCCAGCGCCCTGGCGTATCGGGTGCCCGCCGCGATGAGCAGCAGACCCACCACGATGAAACCACTGACGCGAAGGATCCCGTCCAGTGCGGCCAGGTCGAACAGCAGCAGCTTGGCCACCGCAGCGGCCGCCAGTGCCAGGCCGGCGACCCTGGCCACGACGGCAAGGCGGGAGCGGGAGAGCCCCTTGCCCAGCAGCACCAGCGCGGCGACCATCCAGGTGACCGTGGCGAGGGTGTGTCCGGCGACGAACCCGTCCGAAATCGGCAGCAGCACGCCGGCCGACACGAAAGCCGTGGTGCTGCCGTACAGCGCGGCGGCGCCACCGACGACCCAGCCGACAGATGCGGTCCCCAGTATCCCGGACCAGTGCACCTCGTAGGCCACCGCGGTTGCGGCGGCAACCAAAAGCACGCAGGCGATTACCGCAGGCCAGCTTGCGTGCCGTTGCGCGAAGTTCGCGCTGACAGCCACCAGGGGAGGCGCCTGAGCGAGCAGGGTCAGCGTACCGGCCACGCCGTAACCCACCGCA
>JALYVL010000003.1 GCA_030853285.1 Actinomycetota bacterium
GGTCGGTCGCCCGCGGCGGCCTGCGCTGGTCGGACCGCAGAGAAGACTTTCGTACGGAGGTGCTGGGTCTGGTCAAGGCCCAAGCGGTGAAGAACGCCGTCATCGTGCCGGTCGGCGCCAAGGGCGGCTTCGTCGTCAAGGCGCCCCCCGCTCCCACCGGCGACGCCAAGCGCGACCGCGAGGCCCAGCAGGCCGAGGGGATCGCGTGCTACCGCATCTTCATCGCGGGACTGCTGGACCTGACGGACAACCTCGACCCGGTCTCGGGCACCGTGCTGCCGCCGCACCAGGTGGTGCGCCACGACGGGGACGACACCTATCTCGTCGTGGCCGCGGACAAGGGCACCGCGGCGTTCTCCGACATTGCCAACGCAGTGGCCGGCGACTACGGGTACTGGCTCGGCGATGCTTTCGCCTCGGGCGGCTCGGCCGGGTATGACCACAAGGAGATGGCCATCACCGCGAAGGGCGCCTGGGAGAGCGTGAAGCGGCACTTCCGGGAGCTCGGCGTGGATACCCAGAACCAGCAGTTCACCGTGGTCGGCGTCGGTGACATGAGCGGCGACGTCTTCGGCAACGGGATGCTGTTGTCCGCGCACATCCGCTTGGTGGCGGCCTTCGATCACCGACACGTCTTCGTCGACCCGAACCCGGCAGTGGACAGCGCTTTGGCCGAGCGTCAGCGCCTGTTCGGTCTCGGTCGTTCGTCCTGGGAAGACTACGACGCCGGCCTGATCAGCCAGGGCGGGGGCGTCTGGTCCCGCACGCTGAAGTCGATACCGATCAGCGAGCAGATGCGGACCGCACTGGGTCTCGAGTCCGGTGTGGACCAATTGCCGCCCGCGGAACTGGTACACGCCATCCTGCTCGCACCGGTGGACCTGCTGTGGAACGGCGGAATCGGCACCTACGTCAAGGCGGGGGGTGAAACGCACGCCGAGGTGGGTGACAAGGCGAACGACGGCCTGCGGGTGAACGGGTCCCAGTTGCGGGCCAAGGTCGTGGGCGAGGGCGGCAACCTCGGCGTCACCCAGCGCGGGCGGATCGAGTTCGCCCGCGCTGGTGGGCGGATCAACACCGACGCACTGGACAACTCCGCAGGCGTCGACTGCTCCGACCACGAAGTGAACATCAAGATCCTGCTCGATGCGCTCGTCACCGACGGGAACCTGAACGCCGCCGAACGCAACCCACTGCTGGAGTCGATGACCGACGAAGTTGCCGGGTTGGTGCTGATGGACAACGCGGGACAGAACGAGCTGATGGGCTTGAGCCGCTCCAACGCCGCACCGATGGTCGGAGTGCACGCGCGACTGGTCACGGAGCTGGAGCGGGTCGTCGGCCTGGACCGAACCCTGGAGGCGTTGCCGACCAAAACGGGTTTTCGCAGCCTCGAGCAAGCAGGGCAGGGGTTGTCCTCGCCGGAGCTGGCGACCTTGATGGCCCAGGTGAAGTTGGCCCTGAAGGGTGAGTTGCTCGACAGCGAGCTGCCCGACGCCCCTGCGTTCACCCGGCGGTTGCCGGAGTACTTCCCTGCCCCACTGCCGGAGCGCTTCGGGGACGCCATCGCCAGGCATCCGCTGCGCAGGCAGATCGTGACCACCATGCTGGTCAACGAGGTCATCGGGACGGGCGGTATCGGGTTCGCGTTCCGGCTTGGCGAGGAGACCGGTGCATCGAGTACCGACGCCGTGCGCGCGCACACCGCTGCCACCGCGATCTTCGACCTCCCCGCGGTGTGGCGCGACATCCATGGGCTCGGTTCGCAGGTGCCGACGGCGGTGAGCGACGAGCTGACGCTGCACGCTCGGCGTCTGCTCGACCGCGCCGCTCGGTGGTTGCTGAGTAACCGTCCGCAGCCGCTGGCCGTGGGTGCGGACATCTCACGGTTTCGTGACCAAGTCGCGGAGTTGATGCCCGCGGTGGCGTCCTGGTTGCGGGGTCGCCAAGCCGACGCCGCCCGAGCGCAGACCGGACATTACGTCGGACAGGGGGTTCCGGAGGATCTGGCAGCACGGGTGGCCGGACTTCTGCACGCGTACGGATTGCTGGACATCGTCGACGTCGCCGATATCGCCGAGCGGGAGCCGACCGAGGTAGCCGAGTTGTACTACGCGATCTCCGCCCACCTCGATGTCGACCACATGCTCACCGCGGTGTCCGAGTTGGAACGAGGCGACCGCTGGCACTCCCTCGCCCGGCTGTCGCTGCGTGACGATCTCTACGCATCGCTGCGCTCGCTCACCCTGGACGTCCTGGGTGGCACCGAACCCGACGAGTCCGCGGATGAGAAGATTGCCCAGTGGGAGCAGACCAACGCCTCACGCTTGGCGCGGGCGCGGTCGGCGTTGAGGGAGATCGCGGCGGCGGGAACGCTGGACCTGGCCACGCTGTCCGTCGCGGTGCGACAGATTCGGAGCATGGTGCGGACTGCGGGTGCAGGATCGGTCACCGCGCGGTGATTGCGCAGACACAGTGGAGGTAGTGCGATGAAGGCCGCGTCGATCGGCGAGCAGGCCACCAACGGGGTGCGCACCAACGTGATGGTGCGCTGGTCGGACATGGACGCCTACGGGCACATCAATCACAGTCGGACGGTCACCCTGCTCGAGGAGGCCAGGGTGGAGACCGTGTTCAAACCGGGTTCACCTACGGGGACGCTCGGTGCCGGCTCGGTGGTGGCGGCGCTGCAGGTCACCTACGCCCGTCAACTGGTACACGACGACTCGCCGTTGCAGGTCATGATGTGGGTGTCCCGGCTGCGTGGGGCCGACTTCACCCTCAGCTACGAGCTCCGCCCGGCCGGGGAGGACGAGTCCACCCGGCCCGCGGTGACGGCGAGCACCCAGATCGTGGCCTTTGACATCGCCGCGCAACGTCCCCGACGGCTCACCCCCGGCGAGCGGGCCGCGTTGCAGCAGTGGCACCGTGGCTGAGCCACCAGGTGTCCCCGTGGCTGAGCTGCGCATTGTCGACGGCGCCGAGCGGGCGGACCTCGCCAACTTCGTCGGGCGTGCGGTGCGGCTGTCATCCTCGTCCATCGTGCGGCTGCGCGCCGGTGCGGATGGCGCCGTCGGCGTCTGGGCGTCCACGCGCTTCGACGTGATCGTGGCCCGCAGCGTGCGTGGTTCACTGCACCCGGCGGACACCACCGTGCAGGCTCGCGAGCTGTTGACCGCTCTCGCCGTGCTGCAGACCGATGTGGTGCATCCCGGTCGAGCGATCGACGCCCAGTGGCGGTCGGCGCTGCCCCCGGGCACGGGGTTCGTCCACGTCGACGACGTACCCGCCGCAGTCGTCACCGAGCTGGTTGACCAAGGGGTAGCAGTGGCTCAGGAGCATCCGGGGCCCACCGGCGGCCCGTCGAGCGAGCTGCTGGACCAGTCGGTGCTCACCGTCCGCGGCGGCGGGCAGGATGTCGCGGTCCCGCTGCGGTGCCTCTTTGCCCTCAGCGGCATGGGCTTCGTGGGCGAGGGACAGGACGAACCGGTACGGGTCCGCGTGACCCGCGGGTGGCTCCGTCTGGACGCCCGCTACGGCTCGGTGCTGCGTCGTCGTCACCCACAGCTGCCGCTGCTGGTCAGCTGAGCCAGACCGCGGCGTCCGGCGGCAGCCGGCCGTCGACGAGATCCACGGAGCTGAGCAGCACCTTGCCTGCAGGCATGGGCACGGCAACGCCAGAGGTGTTCAGAGCGCACATCCTGCGTCCACCCCGACGGCGAAAAGCGATGCAGCCCTGCGGTGCCCCGTACCATTCGACCTCCGTCCCCGTCTCCTCGCTCTCGGCGCGAAGCTCCATTGCCCGCCGGTAGAGCGACAGCATGGAGTGCGAGTCCTCCAGCTGGACGTCGACCGTGCTGTCGGCCCACTCGGCGGGTATCGGGAGCCAGGTTTCAGCACTGGAGCTGAAGGCGAACGGCGGCTGCTCACCCTCCCAGGGCAGCGGAACCCGGCAACCGTCGCGTCCGCGTTGCTGCCGTCCGGAGGCCTCCCACACCGGATCCCGCAGCGCCGCATCCGGCAGCGCGACTTCGGGCAGCCCCAGCTCCTCGCCGTTGTAGACAAACACCACGCCGGGCAGCGCCAGCTCGACCAGCGCCATCGCGCGGGCCCGGCGGATGCCGGTGTCGCCGCCGCCGTAGCGGCTGACCTGGCGTCGGGCGTCGTGATTGGACAGCGTCCAGGTGGCGGGCGCCTGCACCCGCGCCACCGCGGCCAGGGAGTGCTCGATCGCCTCGCGCACCGCCGGTGCGTCGAAGTCGGCCTCCAGCAGGCGGAAGTTGAAGCCGAGGTGCAGCTCGTCGGAGCGCAGGTACCGGGCGAAGCGCTCGTCGTCGCGAACCCAGATCTCGCCGATGGCCACCGCAGCGGGGTACTCGTCGAGCACCGCGCGGATCATCCGGTGGATCTGGTGCACACCGTCGTTGTCGAATCGCAGATCCTCGTTGGTGTTGTGCAGCAGCCGGTTGTCGATGACGGCCAGGTCCGGCAGTCCCGCAGGCTTGGCCATGCCGTGCGCCACATCGATGCGGAACCCGTCGACGCCGCGCTCCAGCCAGAACCGCAGCGTGTGGGTGAGGTCCGCGCGCACCTGCGGATTCGTCCAGTCCAGATCGGGCTGGGCGGCAGCGAAGGTGTGCAGGTACCACTGGCCGGGTGAGCCGTCAGGCTCGGTGACTCGGCTCCACGCCGGACCCCCGAAGATGCTCGGCCAGTTGTTGGGCGGTGCTGCGCCGTCCGGGCCTTGGCCGTCCCGGAACAGGTAGCGGGCACGCTCGGTGCTGCCGGGCACCGCGGCGACCGCGGCAGTGAACCACTCGTGCTGGTCGCTGGTGTGGTTGGGGACCAGGTCCATGGTGACCTTGATCCCGTGGCGGTGCGCATCGACGATCAGGGCGTCCATCGCGGCCAGGTCACCGAAGACGGGGTCGATGTCGCGCGGGTCGGCAACGTCATATCCGTGGTCGACCATCGGCGAGCGGGTCACCGGACCGAGCCACAGAGCATCGACGCCCAGCAGCTCCAGGTAGCCCAGCCGACTGCGAATTCCGTCCAGGTCACCGACCCCGTCACCGTTGGAGTCGGTGAACGATCGCGGATACACCTGGTAGAACACCGCATCGCGCCACCAATCTCGGTCGGCAGCGCCCGGGGACTCAGCAATCGGGTTGCGGCGCACGGAGGGTCATCTTGCCAAAGAAGCGCCTACGGCGACGGTGTGGCCGCATCAGCGGAGTTGACCATGCTGTGCGCGGCGGCGTAGAGGTAGTCCAACAACGCTCGGCGATGCGCCTCGTCCAGCCGGTCGGCGCCGATGGAGTCGACCGCCTGGTGCATGCAGCGCAGCCAGGCATCCCGCTCACGCGCACCGATCACGTAAGGCATGTGCCGCATCCGCAGGCGGGGGTGTCCGCGTTGGTCGGAATACGTACGCGGACCACCCCAGTACTGCTCGAGGAACATCCGGAACCGCACCTCGGCTGGGCCCAGGTCCTCCTCGGGGTAGAGCGGCCGCACGATCGGATCGACGGCGACCAGCTCGTAGAACCGCGCCACGAGGTCGCGAAAGGTGTCGTGGCCGCCGACCTCGTCGTAGAAGCTCAGCGGTTCGATCTCGGCAGGCTGGGGCATGCTGACCATTCTGCCCGCGTCAGACGGGGCCGCTTTGAGGCGGGAGCCTGCACGGGGCGACACGCCACCACTGCACGCCCGTCCACTGTGGATGCACCGGGCTACCGGCGCCGGTAATTGACAGAAAGGACGTGCGCGGCCTGGCCAAACGTGGTCGACTGTGTATCGCTGTGACGCTGTTCATCCTCACGGAGGTGGTGACTTGGTGCAGACCCCACACATCGTCCGCGCGGAACCGGCGCCGAGTTGGGGGCGTCGTCGCGTGCTGCTGCTCAATGCCACCTACGAGCCACTGACCGCCTTGCCCCTACGACGGGCCGCGGTGTTGCTGATGTGCGGGCGGGCGGTGGGTGTTGGTGGCGAGCTCGCCACGGACGACCCGCCGCCGGTGATCCTGCATTCAGCTGCGGTCTCGGTGCAGGTACCTTCGGTGATCCGGCTGCGCACCTACGTCCGCGTACCCTATCGGGCGCGGATACCGATGACGCGAGCGGCGCTGATGCAGCGGGACCGCTTCCACTGCGCCTACTGCGGAAACAAGGCGGAGACCATCGATCACGTGGTGCCGCGCAGCCGTGGTGGGGCGCACTCCTGGGAGAACTGCGTCGCGTGCTGCGCCGGCTGCAACCACCGCAAGGCCGATCGACTGCTCGGCGAGCTGGGGTGGGCGTTGCGCTGTGACCTCACGCCGCCGAAGGGTCAGCACTGGCGGCTGTTCGCCACGGCGAAGGAGATCGACCCGTCGTGGCTGCAGTACCTGGGCGAGCCTGCGGCCTGATCCGAGGACGCGCCGCGCCGCCGACCCGTGTCGCCCGCGCGGGTGATGCTCGACTACCGTCTGCACGGTGACCATCGTGCAAACCGTGCTCGTGTACGTCGTGATACCCGCAGCGGTGCTCGTTCTGTTCGCTGCGTTGACCCTGTGGCCGAAGGCGCACAAGAGCACTCGCTACCGTTCCGGCGAAGGCTGGGACCACGCGCCGGTGTGGTGGGCGGCCAATCCCGACGGTGTCCCCACCGAGGCGGTCGCGACCACACCGGGTGCGCATGCCCTGGGCGGTGGTACCCACGAACGCTCAGCGGGAGCGGTCGCCGGCGTGGTAGGAGGAGGAGCTCGTGGCACGTGGTGAGGTAGTCGCGACATCCAGGGAGGACGCGCTGCCGGCGGGGCACGGAGTGGCGGACATGGGCAACGGGCGGCTCTCGATCGCTCGGCACTTCGGTCGCGCCGACGCGGGGCTCCCGTTCAACACCCGCCAGCTCTCCCAGCTTGATGAGGCACTGACGTTTTGCACCGGCGCCACCGGCATCAAGTTCAGTGTTTACCTGGGCGAGTTGGGGGCCGACAGCCGGGCTCGGGCGGAGGCGCTGCTCGCTGAGGGCGCCACGGGCGCGGGCGATGCCGTGTTGATCGCGGTGTCGCCGGGCGAGCGGGTGGTCGAGCTGGTGACCGGCGCGCACGCCCAACGTCGGGTCTCTGATCGGGCAGCGCGACTGGCGGTCATGGCGATGGTCGCCTCGTTCAAGGACAGCGATCTTATCGGCGGCCTGTTGGCCGCGCTGCGAATGTTGGCCGACCAAGCCGGACCCCGCCCGCGGTAGTCGTTCCTTCAGCTGGCGTCGAACATCCGAGCCGCCAGGGAGCGCACCACCCCGGCGCGTCCTTCCGAAATCAGTCGGCGTAGCGCAGGCGGGTGCTCCTCGGCCAAGAACGCATCGGCGGCATCCACCGTCGACTGCCGAACCGACCACGCCGGGAACAGCCCGACCACCATGGTCTGCGCGACCTCGCTGGACCGGCGCGCCCACACGTCGGCGACCTCGTCGAAGTACCGGCGCACGTACGGCTGCAGCAGCTCCGCCTGTGCCGGATGCCCAAAGCCGGAAATGATGGCGCGGCCCAAGGTGTGTGACAGTGCGTCGTCGTGCACGGCCCGCTGCCACGCCTGCTCCTTGGCTTCCGCCTGCGGCCGCAGCGCCCGGGCGCGCGCGGCGTGGCGCTCCCCAGCCGAGGTGGGGTCGCGGCCGGCCTCGGCGTCGATCTCGGGAGTGTCCAGTCCGGCGGCGTCGAGCGCCCCAGCCGCGGCGAGTCCCTGCACCAACGACCAGCGCCGATCGGTATCGACCACCAAGCCGCTCAGCCCCGCCCCGGCGAGGTCGCCGTCCAGCAGCTGGCGCAGCACCCGCTGGTGGGGTTCCGCCAGTACCGAGGACGCCAGGGCGGAGGTGAACACCAGTTGGTGGTCGGAGCCGGGTGCGGCGGCGCGAGCCAGTTCCAGCAACCGGTCGGCGAACGCCGGCCAGCCGCGCTCGACGGCCCAAATCGGGTCGGCGTAGTTGGCCAGCGCGCTTTGCGTCTGCAACAGCAACCGCTGCACCACGCCTACTTCGGTCTCCCGATTCACCCCGGAGCTGACCAAGCTCACGAAGTCGCGCGCCTTCAGCTCGGCTTCCCTGGTCATCTCCCAGGCGGCCGACCAGCACAGGGTGCGGGGCAGCGGCTCGGCGATGTCCCCGATCCGGTCGATCAGGACAGCGAGGCTCCCAGCGTCCAAGCGCAGCGAGCAATAGGTGAGGTCGTCGTCGTTGACCAAGACCAACTTGCCGCGGTGCACGCCGAGCAGCTCGGGCACCTCGGTGCGCTCCCCGGTCACGTCCAGCTCCACCCGTCGGGTCCGGACCAGCGACCCATCGGCCGCGTCGTCGTAAACCCCGACCGCCAAACGGTGCACGCGCCGCTCACCGGCACCGGGGCGCGCGGGTCCCTGCACCACCGCGAAGGAGGTGAAGTTGCCGTCGTCGTCCGTGCTGAAGCTGGCGCGCAGGGTGTTCAAGCCTGTGGTCTTCAGCCACTGCGCACCCCAGTCGGACAGATCGCGGCCGGAGGACTGCTCCAGTGCCCGCAGCAGGTCGGCGAAGGTGGCGTTGCCGTAGGCGTGCTCGGCGAAGTACGCGCGCAGCCCGGCCAGGAACGGCTCCAGGCCGACGTAGGCCACCAGTTGCTTGAGCACGCTGGCGCCCTTGGCGTAGGTGATGCCGTCGAAGTTGACCTCCACCGCGGCCATGTCCGGGATGTCCGCGGCGATCGGGTGGGTGGAGGGCAGCTGATCCTGCCGGTAGGCCCAGCTCTTCTCCGCGTTGGCGAAGGTGGTCCAGGCGTTGGTGTAGGACGTGTTGGCGGTCTGGCACAGCACCGAGGCGAAGGTGGCGAAGGACTCGTTGAGCCACAGGTCGTCCCACCAGCGCATGGTTACCAGGTCGCCGAACCACATGTGCGCCATCTCGTGCAGCACCGTCTCGGCGCGCCGCTCGTAGGAGGCGGCGGTGACCTTGCTGCGGAAGACGTAGTCCTCCAGGAACGTCACACAGCCCGCGTTCTCCATGGCCCCGGCGTTGAACTCCGGGACGAAGCACTGGTCGTACTTCCCGAAGGCGTAGGGCAGCCCGAAGTTGCGGTGGTAGAACTCGAAGCCCTGCTTGGTTTCGGTGAACAGCCGCTCGGCGTCCATGTGCTGGGCCAGCGACGCGCGGCAGTACAGCCCCAGCGGAATGTCGCCGTGCCCGTCGGAGTACGTGTCGGTCCACACGGCGTAGGGACCGGCCACCAAAGCGGCCAGGTAGGTGCTCATCCGCGGGGTGGTGGCGAAGACATGCTTGCGTGCGCCAGCGACGTCCTCGACCTGCTGTGCCGCACCGTTGGAAAGCACCCGCCAGTCTGCGGGAGCGGTCACCGTCAGGTCGAAGGTGGCCTTGAGGTCCGGCTGATCGAAGCAGGCGAACATTCGTTTGGCGTCGGCGGTCTCGAACTGGCTGTAGAGGTACACGGCGTCGTCGGTGGGGTCGACGAACCGGTGCAGCCCCTCGCCGGTGTGCGAGTACACGCAGTCGGCGACCACGGTCAGCTCGTTGTGCGCGGCCAGGTCGACGAGCGCCAATCCCCGCTCCTCGTCGTAGCCGGAGACGTCCAGCGGATTCCCGTTGAGCGTCGCGCTGTGCACCTGCTCGGCCATGATGTCCACGAAGCTGGCCGAGCCGGCGGTGGCGTCGAAGGTGGCGGTGCTCGTGGAGGCGAAGGTGGCAGCCCCCGAGGTGAGGTCGAGCTCGATGCGGTACCCGAGGACGTCGAGGACGGCCGCGCGCAGGGCCGCTTGCTCGCGGGTCAAGTTGGGAGCGGTCATACCGCCATCACATCACGGCAGCCGCTCTCGGTGCCGGTCGGGAAGAGGACAGCACCTCACGTCGTTGCTGAAGGAAGAAGGACACATCATCGAGTGGAGGGCGTCACCAGTGAGCGAAACCGCCAGCAGCACCAAGAAGGACACCGTCGACTTCTGGTTCGACCCCTTGTGTCCCTGGTGCTGGATCACCTCCCGCTGGATCCTCGAGGTGGAGAAGGTTCGCGATATCGGGGTCAATTTCCACGTGATGAGTCTGGCGGTGCTCAACGAGGGCCGCGAGCTCCCGGAGAACTACGAGGAATTGATGACCAAGGCCTGGGGGCCGGTGCGGGTGGCCATTGCGGCTGCCGCCGATCACGGTGACTCGGTGCTCTCCCCGCTGTATGCGGCGATGGGCACCCGCATCCACAACCAGGGCAACAAGGACTTCGACGACGTCATCGCCCAGTCGCTGGCGGAGGTCGGACTCCCGGCAGAGTTGGCCGGCGCCGCGGACAACACCGAGTACGACCAGGCACTCCGGGCCAGCCACCACAGGGGCATGGACGCGGTGGGCGACGACGTGGGTACGCCGACCATTCACATCAACGGGGTTGCGTTCTTCGGCCCGGTGCTCTCCCGGATTCCGCGGGGCGAGGACGCCGGTAACGTCTGGGACGGCAGCGTGCTGCTCGCCGGGTACCCGCACTTCTTCGAGCTGAAGCGCACCCGCCACGAGGACCCCGCGTTCGACTGACCTCTAGGAGAAGCTAATGACTGCACCGACTGTGAACCTCACCGACCACGTGATCGATGGCCAACGTCGTCAAGGAACCGGCGAACGTATCGACGTCAGCAACCCGGCGACCGGTGAAGTCATTGCCAGCATCCCCGCGGGCACCACCGCGGACGTCGATGATGCGGTACGAGCCGCCCGTAAGGCGTTCGCGACGTGGTCGCACGTACCGGTCACCGAGCGGGCCGCGGTCGTGCAGCGCATCGCTGAGGGCATCATGGCGCGCCGCGACGAGATTGCTGCGACCATCTCCGCCGAGATGGGCTCACCGTTGAGCTTCGCCACGGCCGTGCAGGCCTCCCTGCCTGCGGCCACCTCGGCAGGCGTGGCCGCGCTTGCCGAGTCGTTTCCGTGGACGGAGGAGATCGGCAACTCGCTGATCGTCCGCGAGCCCGTCGGCGTTGTCGGGGCGATCACCCCGTGGAACTACCCGCTGCATCAGATCGTCGCCAAGGTGGCGCCTGCGTTGTTGGCCGGCAACACCGTGGTGCTCAAGCCGAGTGAGGTCGCTCCCCTGAGCGCGGGCATTCTCGCCGAGATCGTGGAGCAGGCCGGGCTACCCGCCGGCGCGTTCAACATCGTGCACGGCACCGGCGACGTGGTGGGGGAGGCCATTTCCCGGCATCCCGACATCGACATGGTGTCGTTCACCGGGTCCACCGCAGCCGGCAAGAAGGTGAGCATCGGTGCCGCGGACAGTGTGAAGCGTGTGGCCTTGGAGCTCGGTGGCAAGTCAGCGTGCGTGGTGCTGCCCGACGCCGACTTTGCCAAGGCGGCCAAGCTGGGACTGGGCAACGGCTGGATCAACGGCGGCCAGACCTGCACGGCGTGGACCCGGATGCTGGTCCCGGCGGACAAGCAGGACGAGATCGTGGAACTGCTCCGTGCGGCCGCCGCCAAGTACACGGTGGGCGACCCGACCGAGGCGTCCACCCGAATCGGCCCGATGTCCTCGACCGCCCAGCAGGAGAAGGTGAACGGCTACCTCGAACTCGGGGTGACCGAAGGTGCCACGGTGGCCTTCGGCGGCGCCGATACCCAACTTCCCAGTGGGGGCGCGTACGTCGCCCCCACCATTTTCGCCGATGTGACGACGGAGATGCGCATCGCCCAGGAGGAGATCTTCGGGCCGGTGCTGTCGGTGATGCCCTACACCGACCTCGACGACGCCGCTGAGATCGCCAACGCCACGGTGTACGGGTTGGCTGGTGGGGTGTTCGCAGCGGACACCGAGTCCGGGGTGGAGTTCGCCAAGCGGATGCGCACCGGGCAGGTCGACGTCAACGGCGGCTCCTTCAACCCGGTGGCACCGTTCGGTGGTTACGGGCAGTCGGGCAACGGCCGGGAACTCGGCCGCTTCGGTCTGGAAGAGTTCTGCGAGGTCAAGTCGATCCAGCGCTGAGAGCCGCGCGGTCGGCATCTGCGAGACTGTGCTCATGCGCGTCTACCTGGGTGCCGACCACGCCGGCTTCGAGTTCAAAGCACAGATCATCGCGCACCTGCAGGACGCTGGCCACGAAGCGGTCGACTGCGGGGCGCACACCTACGACGCTGTCGATGACTATCCGGCCTTCTGCATCGAGGCGGCCCGGCGGACCGTCGCCGATCCGGGCAGTCTCGGGCTGGTCCTCGGCGGTTCCGGCAACGGCGAGCAGATCGCGGCGAACAAGGTGTCCGGCTGTCGAGCGGCGTTGGCCTGGAGCGTAGAAACTGCGCAGCTGGCTCGTCAGCACAACGACGCCCAGGTGATCGGCATCGGCGGCCGGATGCACGCCCTGCCTGAGGCGTTGGCCATTGTGGATGCCTTCTTGAGCACGCCATTCTCGGGCGAGGAACGACACCAGCGCCGCATCGACATCCTCGCCGAGTACGAGCGCACCGGTACGCCACCGCCGCTGCCTTAAGCGAGTCGGCGCGCGGCGAGAGGGACTGCACGGTCGTTGACCGCCTTGCCGACGACCGTGGAGTACCTCTCGGCGGTGGGGGCTGGGCTGGGCTTGCGCCTTCGCGGTCAGGAAATGACCTGTCCCCTCGGCGAATCGCCGACCCACTGGCACGACCGTATGTGCCCGTCGGGACCCCCGGACAGTCATGACCGGCGATGCTGAGCGGGCGACGGGAATCGAACCCGCGTAATCAGTTTGGAAGACTGAGGCTCTACCATTGAGCTACGCCCGCGTGCACCCCGGCCGACTGGCCGCGTGCGGTGTCCGAGCCTACCCAACGGGCCAGTAGGATCGTCACGACGGGGTGTGGCGCAGCTTGGTAGCGCATCCGCTTTGGGAGCGGAGGGTCGCAGGTTCAAATCCTGTCACCCCGACCAGGTTCGCCCTGGAACGTCAACTAGCCGAAATTTCCACCATCTGAGGAGCATGTCTGTGAAGAGCACCGTCGAGCAGCTGAGCCCGACGCGGGTCCGCATCAACGTCGAGGTGCCCTTCGAGGAGCTCAAACCCGACTTCGACGCCGCGTACAAGACCCTCGCCCAGCAGATCCGGCTCCCCGGTTTCCGCCCGGGCAAGGCGCCTGCCCGCCTGCTGGAAGCGCGCGTCGGCCGCGGTGCTGTGCTGGAGCAGGTGATCAACGCGGCGCTGCCGAAGAAGTACTCCGAGGCGGTCACCGAGGCCGACCTCCGACCGCTCGGCCAGCCGGAGATCGAGGTGACCAAGCTCGAGGACGGGCAAGAGGTGGCCTTCACCGCGGAGATCGACGTACGCCCGGACATCACGCTGCCCGCCTTCGGCGAGCTGGCCGTGACGGTCGACCCGATTGAGGTCGCCGACGACGACATCGAGGAGCAGCTGCACTCGCTGCAGGCGCGCTTCGGCACCCTGACCGGCGTCGAGCGCCCCGTTCAGGATGGCGACTTCGTCACCCTCGACCTTTCCGCGACGGTCAACGGCGAGGACGTCCCGGAAGCCTCCACCACGGGGATGTCCTACGAGGTCGGCTCCGGCCAGCTCATCGAGGGCATCGACCAGGCGTTGGTCGGGATGTCCGCCGGCGACACTGCCGACTTCACGACCGCGCTGCTCGCCGGCGAGTTCGCCGGGCAGGACGCCGTGGTCAGCGCGGTCATCGGCACGGTCAAGGAACGCGAGTTGCCCGAGGCCGACGACGAGTTCGCCCAGCTGGCCAGCGAGTTCGACACCCTGGATGAGCTCAAGTCCGACCTCCGTGAGCGGGTCACCCGGGTCAAGCAGGTCGAGCAGGCCACTGAAGCGCGGGACAAGGTGCTCGAAGCGCTGCTGGCGACCACCGAGGTGGCACTGCCCGACGCCGTGGTCAAGGCCGAGGTCGACTCACGGCTGCACGACGCCGTGCACCCCTTCGACCACGACGAGGAGAAGTTCGCCGCCTCGCTCACCGCCCAGGGCAGCAGCCGCGAGGAGTTCGACGCCTCCGCGCAGTCCGAGTCGGAGAACTCGGTGAAGACACAGCTGTTGTTGGACGCACTCGCCGAGGCGGAGAACACCACCGTGGACAACGATGAGCTGACCGAGCGCATCGTCTACCAGGCCCAGCGCTACGGTGTCAGCCCCGAGGAGTACATCCAGCAGGCGCAGCAGGCCAACCAGCTCGGCGCGATCTTCGCCGACGTGCGCCGCGGCAAGGCACTGGCCGGGGTGGTCGTGCAGGCCACCGTCACCGACACCGCGGGCAATGCCGTGGACCTCGACGAGTTGCTCGGACGCCAGCCAGCCGCCGATGACGGCGTGATAGAGGGCGAGACGGTAGAGAACGACCAGCACTCCTGACGCTGACAGCGAACAAGGGCGGTACCGGGACTCCGGTGCCGCCCTTGTTGGTTAGGGTCAATGACAGTCTCAACTCACACCGGAAGGCAGGCCCGCACGTGACGCCGCAAAATCCCCAGATGGCAGCCACCACTGGATTGAACCTCAGCGACTCGGTTTTTGAGCGCCTGCTCCAGGAACGGATCATCTTCTTAGGGACCCAGGTCGACGACGAGATCGCCAACCGGTTGTGCGCGCAGATTCTGTTGCTCTCCGCCGAAGACCCGACCAAGGACATCTCGCTGTACATCAACTCACCCGGCGGCTCCGTCACGGCGGGCATGGCGATGTTCGACACCATGCAGTTCGCCGAGTGTGACGTGGCGACCTACGGGATGGGGCTCGCCGCGTCGATGGGCCAGTTCTTGCTCGCCGCGGGCACCAAGGGCAAGCGATACATCTTGCCGCATACCCGCGTGCTCATGCACCAGCCGTCGGCCGGTATCGGTGGTTCGGCCACCGACATCGCCATCCAGGCCGAGCAGTTCGAGCACACCAAGCGCGAGATGAACGAGCTCCAGTCGCAGTTCACCGGCCAGACGGTGGAGCAGATCGAGAAGGACTCGGACCGCGACCGTTGGTTCACCGCGGCCGCAGCGTTGGAGTACGGCTTCGTCGACCACGTCATCGCCCGCGCTTCGCAGGTCGGTGGCCCCGGCTCGGCATAGGTGCCCACGGCCGAGCCCGATGCCAAGCTACAGACCAATTTGACGGAGACATCATGACCAGTTCGCCCCAGTCCGGATTCCAGACGCCCAGCTCACGCTACGTGCTCCCTTCATTTGTCGAGCGCACCAGCTACGGAATGAAGGAGTCCAACCCCTACAACAAGCTCTTCGAGGAACGCATCATCTTCCTCGGCGTGCAGGTCGACGACGCATCGGCCAACGACATCATGGCGCAGCTGCTGTGCCTGGAGTCCGACGACCCCGACCGCGACATCACCATCTACATCAACTCGCCCGGTGGCTCGTTCACCTCGTTGATGGCCATCTACGACACCATGCAGTACGTCCGCGCCGACATCCAGACGGTGTGTCTCGGCCAGGCTGCTTCGGCGGCGGCGGTGTTGCTCGCTGCTGGCACTCCGGGCAAGCGCTTGGCGCTGCCCAACGCCCGGGTGCTCATCCACCAGCCGGCCACCGAGGGTATGTCCGGTCAGGTGTCCGACCTGGCGATCCAGTCGGCGGAGATCCAGCGCATGCGTCGCCTCCTGGAGACCACGCTGGCCCACCACACCGGTCGCGAGGCCGACCAGGTGAAGATCGACATCGAGCGGGACAAGATTTTGACCGCCGAGGAAGCCAAGACCTACGGCATCATCGACCAGGTGCTGCCGTACCGGAAGCTGTCGGCGCAAACCTGAAATCACCCCGACACGCCGCCCGATCGCATGTGCGGGCGGGCGGCAACTCGGGCAGGCACGCTGTAGCACCGTCGGTGTCGGACTTTCGGCACCCCGATTAGTCGGGGGCGACGGGTAGCGTCAGCGCAGCAGAGGCTTTTGGGTGACCGGCTTCTCGGGACAGGAAAGTGGGACCACGGCTATGGCACGCATCGGCGACGGCGGGGATCTGTTGAAGTGCTCTTTTTGTGGCAAAAGCCAGAAGCAGGTCAAGAAGCTGATTGCCGGGCCCGGCGTGTACATCTGTGACGAGTGCATCGACC
>JALYVL010000161.1 GCA_030853285.1 Actinomycetota bacterium
GGAACCGCGCGGAGGTGGGCGTTCAGCGGGCCAGGGTAGGTCAACGGGCGCTGGGCCTGGCCCAGAGCGAGGCCGGGATGGGACACTGAGTGCATGTCGGGAACACACGTCGAGAACGCGCCCCTGGGCCGGTCCACCTCCCAGGCGGCAGACGCCGGGGTGAGCGTGCCGCTCACCATCGTCGAGCCCGACAGCGCCCCGCGGGGCGGCATCGTGGTGCTGCAGGAGACTCGTGGTGTCACCGAGGACGTCGAGCGGCTTGCCGCCGCGTTGGCCGGTGAGGGCTGGCTGGCAGTGGCACCGCACCTTTACCACCGCGACGGTGGCGACGGTGCGTTGGCGGCGCTCAGTGGCGAGACCGTGCTCGAGGACTGCGACGCGGCGTTCGCCTGGCTTGCTGACCGCGGCGTCGGAGCCGACCGGATCGGGGTCATGGGCTTCGACCTCGGCGGCTCCGTGGCGCTGGTCGTGGCGTCCAGTCGCCAGGTGGGGGCGGCGGTGACCGTCGCCGGGGGTGGCATCCAAGACCGGTTGTCCGATGGGCTGCCTACCCTGTTGGAGGCCGTCCCGTCGCTGGCCTGCCCGTGGTTGGGTTTGTACGGCGAGGAGGACGAGGCGATTCCGCTGGCGGAGGTCGAGGCGCTGCGCGATGCGGCGGCGGCCTCCGAAGTGGCCACCAATGTGGTCACCTACCCCGGTGTGGGCCACCGGTTCGACGACGAGGAAACCAACATCGAGGCGTTGCAACGGGTGTTCGACTGGTTTGACAGCCACCTGCGGTGAGCACGGCCGTCGAGCAGGAGCCGAAGCGGCGGTGGATACCGGATGGGGAGCGCGCCGTCCGCTCGGTGACGCTGTTGGCTCGGCTCACCGGGCTGCTTGCGTTGGTGTCGGTGCTGCTGCCCTATGGCCGCCACCGGCTGCAGCAACCGCTGGCCGGCGTGCTGGACCTGCCGAAGCAGGCCACGGAGTCTGCGGCGGCGATAATTCTTGTGGCGGGAGTGGGCCTTTTCCTGCTTGCCAGCGGCCTGCACCGGCGTAAACGCAACGCGTGGGCGGTCTCCACGGTGGTCAGCGCATTGCTCGTCGTCTCGCACGCCGTCCATCCGCGCGGGATTCTTCCGCTGGTGCTCTCGATCGTGCTGCTGGTGCTGCTGGTGAGTACGCGTCGGCGCTTCACTGCACGGCCTGATCCCGGCGGCCGCGGCTACGCCGTGCGCGTCGGCTTTCAGGTGCTGGCCTCGGGATTCGTACTGACGATGCTGCTGATGGTGTTCAACCACAAGAACATCAACGGTCGGCCGTCCCTGCTGCAGCAGGTGCAGCAGGCGGGCTTGGCGCTGGTGGGCGTCGCCGGGCCGCTGACCTTCTCCAGCGATGTGCTCGACGACCTGATCGCGATACTCGGACTGAGCTTCGGCATCGCCACCGTTGCCGTCGTCGCGTACTTCCTCCTCCGTTCGCAGGAACCCCGCCCGGCACTGTCCAACGCGGACGAGGAGAACTTGCGCGCGCTGCTGCAGCGACACGGGGAGGCCGACTCGCTCGGTTACTTCGCCCTGCGCGACGACAAGGCCGCGGTGTTCTCCCCGACCGGCAAGTCGGCCGTGACCTACCGGGTGATCGCCGGTGTTGCGCTGGCCTCCGGCGATCCACTGGGTGACTACGAGGCGTGGAGTGGGGCAACCGAGGTCTACCTCGACGTGTGCGCCACCCACGGCTGGACTCCCGCGGTGCTGGCCTGCTCCGAAAGGGGGGCCACCGTGTGGGCGCGCCATGGCCTGGGGACGTTGGAGCTGGGCGACGAGGCGGTGGTCGATGCGGCCACGTTCACTGTGCAGGGGCGCTCGATGCGCGGGGTGCGTCAGGCGGTGGCGCGGTTGGAGCGGGCGGGCTACAGCGTGACGATCCGTCGCGTCGCAGACATCCCACCCGACGAGCTGGATGAGCTTGTGCAGCTCGGCCACAAGTGGCGGGGCGCGGAAGCCGAGCGAGGGTTCTCCATGGCCCTGGGCCGGCTTGCCGTCGATCCGGGATGTGTCGTGGTGACCGCGGTGCAGGAGGGAGCGGTGCGCGGGCTGCTGCACTTCGTGCCCTGGGGCCCGGACGGGTTGTCCCTCGATGCCATGCTGCGCGACCGCGGTGCGGAGAACGGCGTGAACGAGCTGATGATCGCGCGGCTGCTGGCCGGGTCGGCCGAGATCGGGGTCCGTAGGGTGTCGCTGAACTTCGCCATGTTCCGGGCGGCACTGGAACGGGGCGCCAAGATCGGAGCCGGGCCGGTGGCCAAGCTGTGGGCGTGGGTGCTGCGCTTCGGCTCGCGCTGGTGGCAGATCGAGAGCTTGTACCGGTTCAACGACAAGTTCTCGCCGCAGTGGGTGCCCCGCTATCTGGTGTACTCCGGGCCCAGGGACCTGCCGCGGATAGCGCTGGCGGCGTCGGAAGCCGAGGGGTTCGGTGGACGGCCGCCACTGCTGCTCCGGCTGCTGCGGAGGTGAGGCGCTTTGCCCTGCGGGCAGGGGACTGTGTAACCTTCCCGTCCGGTGGCCGAAGGGTTTGCTGCACGCCTCGGGAGGCTTCGCCTAGTCTGGTCTATGGCGCCGCACTGCTAATGCGGTTTGGGGCTTAAACCCCATCCCGGGTTCGAATCCCGGAGCCTCCGCTGGGTCGGTAGGAGTACCGGCACAACTGAATACGCGCTCGTAGCTCAACGGATAGAGCATCTGACTACGGATCAGAAGGTTGGGGGTTCGAATCCCTTCGAGCGCACAGCCATTGCCCGTCGCTGAGTTGTATGCCGAGTACGAGCATCGGCATCGACGTCGACACCCACGAGGAACTCAAGCGGCTCGCGGCTCGGCTGGACCTGACCGTGGGCCATGCCGTCACACTGGGCCCCGCAGCAGAGTGGCGATCGACCAGGTGAAGCTGGCCTCCGGGTTCTGACCCACGAGCGCGGTGCCTCCCAGTTGATGTGGACGATGTGGTGCCGCCGACTTCTGAAATTGTCGGTTGTTCGAACTAGTGTTCTAGTCATGGACCTGGCCCGAATGCTTGCCGACCCCACCGGGGTGCAGACGTGGCGCCTCGGCGAGTCCGAACTGCTGACGTCGACGACCGAGCTGTCCCAGCGGATCGGCGAGCTGGAAGCCTTACGGCTGCGGATGGTGCATGAGGTGGACACCCGCGGCACCGCCAGCACGCTCGGTGCGGCCAGTACGGCGGCGTGGCTGTCGGGGGCGACTCGCATGGCCCCGGGTGCGGCGGCGGGGATAGTGCACCTGGGCCGGGCGTTGACCGAACTGGCCGACACCGCCGAAGCGTTGGCTACCGGGCGGATCAGCACCGGGCACGCCAAAGTGGTGACGGGGTTCTTCGCGCACCTTCCCCATGGCGTGCCGGCCGACGCGTTGCCGTCCTGTGAGCGTTACCTGCTGGACGCCGCCGCCGCGGACAACCCGGTCGAGCTGGCGCGTCGGGCGGCGGCGCTGCGCCACATGCTGGAGCCTGTCGAGGGCAGTGTCCCGGACGCGGAGAACACGGAGCTGAACGAGCTGTTCGCCACCGTCGTGGGCGGTCGCGGCCTGCTCAAGGCCAACCTGGATGCCGAGACGATGGAGATGCTGCAGAGCGCCCTGTCTGCGTTATCCAAGCCACGGCCGAGCGAGGACGGCACCCCGGACCCGCGCAGTCCGGCCCGCCGGCGTGCCGACGCTTTAACCGAGGTGCTCCGCCGCTACCTGAACAGTGGCGAAGGCCCCGTTGAGGGCGCTGAGCGACCGCACCTGTCGCTGCTCATTCGGGCCGAAGACCTAGCGGCCGCCGGGCAAGACGGCCACGGCGGTTGCGCACCACAAAGCCCGGAGTCGGACGATGCTGCTCGCCCGGGCGATGCCGATGCGGGCGGTGTGACCGACTCGGAACGTGGGACTGCGGGGGCAAAGCCACCTCGGGAACCAGACCGTGGTGCCTACCAGGCGCTGTTCGGAACGAACCCGGTGGCGCCCGGCTGGATGCCCTGGCTCGGACCTATCTCCGCGGCCGGTGCCCGCCGGATCGCCTGTGACTGCGAGTTGACGGCGATCATCATCGACGACGACGGTGCGCCACTCAACCTAGGGCGCAAACAGCGGCTGGTGTCGCCACAGCAACGGCAGGCACTTGTGGCCCGCGACCACGGATGTAGCTTCCCAGGCTGCGGACGTCCCGCCGCCTGGACCGAGGCGCACCATATCGTCCACTGGATCAACGGCGGCACAACAGATCTGGCGAAGCTGAACCTTCGCTAAACTACCCCCATGGGAACAGGGAAACTGCAGGTCCGCTCGGCCGCAGTGTATGCCCGCATTTCCGCTGATCAAGGCGGCCAGGGCCTGGGTGTGCAACGCCAGTTGGAGGACTGCCGCAAGCTCGCCACCGACCGGGGGTGGGTGATCGGGGAGGAGTACGTGGACAACGACATCTCCGCCTACTCCGGCAAACCCCGCCCCGCCTACGCCCGGATGATCGCCGACCTCAAAGCCGGCTCCCGGGACGGGTTGATCGTGTACAACCTGGACCGGCTGCACCGCCGCCCCGTGGAGTTGGAGGAGTTCGTCGACC
>JALYVL010000162.1 GCA_030853285.1 Actinomycetota bacterium
TCCCACAACACCGGCCCCCACCAGTCCATCATCTTCGCCTTGGTGGGCACGGGACACGGCGCTGCGGAGTGGATGACGTGCCGCAACGAGGACGTGTCGTAGCGGGCGCGGACATCGTCCGGCAGCTGCAGCAGCCGGTGGAACATGGTCGGGACCATCTGCGTGGTGGTGACGCGGTAGTGCTCGATGCGCTCCAGATTTCCTTCCGGCGTCCAGCGGTCCATCAGCACCAGCATGTGCCCAGAGTGCAAGGCGCACTGGGCAAACTGGCAGACGGCGGTGTGGTAGAGCGGCGCCACCGTGAGGTGCACGTTGTCGGCGAACGCCTCGATGCCGAACAGCAGGTGCAGGAAGGTGCCCAACTCCGCAGCGGTGTCGGCGTCGAGGTCAGGCAGTGGGCGCTGCACCCCCTTCGGCTTGCCGGTGGTGCCGGAGGTGTAGTTCATCAGACCGCCGGGTTTGCGATCAGCTGGCGGTGTACTGGGCTGTCCCGCCTTGAGCTCGGTGTACGGCCGGAAGCCGTCGACGTCGCCAACCGCGAACAGGGAGGCCAGATCGAGCGCCTTTGCGGCCTTGGCAGCCTCGGTGGCAAAGCGTTCGTGCGTGATGAGCGCCTTGGCGCCGCAGTCCTGGGTGATGTAGGCGATGTCGTCCGCGAGCAGGTGGTGGTTGATGGGCACGACGTACCAACCGGCCTGTTGTGCGGCCAACAGCACCTCGATGAAGACGCCGCTGTTGGGCAGCACCGTCGCCACCACGTCGCCCGGCCGCAGGCCCAGCGCCCGCAACCCGTGCACCACCTGGTTGCAGGCGGCGTGCAGCTGGCCTGCGGGGTGCTCCGTCCCGTCGGCCTCCACCAGGGCGACGCGCTCGGGATCGGCGGCAGCAATGGTCCAAAAGCCGAGCTCGGCCACCGGGCGGTCTCCTCAGGAGGTGTAGCGGACGGGGAGCGACTTGATGCCGTTGATGAACATCGACCGCAGCGGACGAGGAGCGCCCTGGCGAGTGATGTCCGGCAGCCGCTCGGCGATGACGTCGAACATGATGCGAACCTCCGCGCGGGCGAGATTGGCGCCGAGGCAGAAGTGTGGACCACCGCCGCCGAACGCGACGTGCTCGTTGTTGCTGCGCGTGACGTCGAAGGTGTCGGCCTCGGGGTGGTCGTTGGAGTCGCGGTTCGCGGCGGTGTAGAACAGCGCAACGCGCTCGCCCTTGGCGATCTGCTGCCCGCCGAGCACGGTGTCGCGCATGGCGGTGCGCTGAAACTGCATCACCGGGGTGGCCCAGCGGATGATCTCCTCGGCGGCGGAGTCCAGCGGACGCTCGGCCTTGAACAGCTCCCACTGCTCGGGGTGGTCAAAAAATGCCTGCATGCCGTGGGTGATGGCGTTGCGGGTGGTCTCGTTCCCGGCGACCGCGAGCAGCAGGAAGAACACGTCGAACTGCTCGTCGGTCAGGGTGCCGCCCTCGAACTCGGCGCTGAGCAGCCGGGAGATGATGTCCTCCCGCGGGTTGGCGCGGTGCTCGGCGGCCAGTTCGTTGGCGTACAGGTACATCTCGACCGAGGCGATGGCGCCGTCTTCGGGCGAGGTCTGGAACTCGGGGTCGTCGAATCCGATGAGCCGGTTGGAGAGGTCGAAGATCTTCGCTCGGTCCGCACCGGGGATGCCCATCAGCTCGCACAGCGCGAGCAGCGGCATCTCGGCGGCCACGTCCTTGACGAAGTCGCCCTCGCCCTTGGCCAGCGCCGCGTCCACGATCTGGTGGGCGAACTCGCGCAGCCGCGGCTCCAGCGCGCGAATGGTGCGGGGAGTGAACGCGCGCTGCACGATGTTGCGCAGGTGGCTGTGCTCGGGCGGGTCCATGTTGAGCAGCAGCATCCGCATCACCTGCAGCTGGGTCTCGGTCTGCTCGTGGCTGTCCGCACTGAGGATCGAGCCGCGCTCGTGCGAGGAGAACAGGTCCGGCTGTCGTGAGACCTCCTCGATGTCCGCGCGCGTGGTGACCACCCAGAAGCCGTCGCTGCCCTCACCCGTCGCCGGGTGCCAGGAGACGGGCGCTTCCTCGCGGATGGTGGCGAACTCGGCCAATGGAGGACCGTCGGCGAAGGTGTCCGGGTCGACCAGGTCCACGTCCACCGGGCAACGACGCCGGGTGGATGCTTGCTCTGCGGCTGTCATCGGACGACCCTCTTCCCTCGCGTGCGCTGCGTCACGCAACGCGTTCCAAGGTAGCCAGCGGCTACGGTGTGGTCAAGAACACGTTCTAGTTTTCGGAGGTTCACCGATGTCCCAGTTGCTCAACGTCACCGTCGACTCGAGTTGCATCATCTCCGGCTACTGCCGCCGGTCCGCACCGGAGGTGTTCGTGCCGGGAGCGGACCGCAAGACCCTGGTGACCGCCAACCCGGTGGCCGACAGCGACGACGTGCGGGAGGCGATGGAGAGCTGCCCGGTAGAGGCCATCTCCGCGACGGACGCCGAGACGAGTGAGCAGGTGTTCCCTTGAGCGCTGCGGTCAGCCGCCGAAGATTCCTAGGATGATGCCCGCAACACCGAGTGCGGGTATGCCCACGATCCCGAAGATGAGGGTGGCGATGTTCCAGCGGCGCCACGGGTGCTTACGCCGGATGAGCAGGGCGACTGCCAGCACCATGGCCAGGACCCATAAGACACCGACCGGCACCTGAAACTGGTCCGCGCTGTGCGAGGCGGCGTCGTACTCAGGGTCGCCCGGTCCCTGCGCAGCGTGGTCCAGGGATTTCGCGGTGAAGTGCCCGGAGATGACGACGAGGAGCGCGCAAGCACCCATCGCGATCACCGAGGCGTAGGTCATTGCCTGGTTGATGTTGCGCGCCGTTGCGGTGACAGTCTTTTCGGTGGAGGGCTGGGCATCCCGACTCTCGGGCTCGGTGGACATCAGGGGTGCGGGACGCTGCTGGGCGCGAGCCGCCCACCTCTGCGCCCAACGCCGCAACGCGGCCATGTCCGCCTCGAGCATTCCCGTCATCGCTACCCCCATAGCCCTGTGCTCCGTTCTGCGAACGGTAGTGCACTGCCCGCGGTGCCCGGGGCGGTTCTCGAGTACTCGTCGCTCGTTACGCTCCCTCGGTGAATTCCAAGACGTCCGTGGTCGAAGAGCTTCGCCCCATCATGCACGGCCTGCTGGGCGAGGACTTTCCGCTGCGGCTGCGTGCCTGGGACGGCTCCGAGTCCGGTCCGGTCGACTCGCCGGCGACGCTGGTGCTGCGTACTCCGCGGGCGTTGCGCCGGTTTCTGTGGAGCCCGGACGAGCTCGGCCTGGGCCGCGCGTACGTCAGCGGCGACATCGACATCGAAGGCGACATCTACGCAGCGTTGTCGCTGCCGGACCTGCTGAGCATGCAGGACCGGCCAGACCTGTCGCTGGATTGGCGTCAGCGTGCCGGTGCGGTACGGACAGCGTTGCGGCTGAGAGCGATCGGCCCGAACCCGCCCGCACCGCCGGAAGAGTCGCGGCTGCAGGGGCGGCTGCACGCGCTCCGTCGCGACGCTGAGGCCATCGCGCACCACTACGACGTGGGCAATGACTTCTACCAGCTGGTGCTGGGCGAGACCATGACCTACTCCTGCGCGTACTGGTCGGAGCCGCACTGCACGCTCGATGAGGCCCAGGAAGCCAAGTACGCGTTGATCGCGCGCAAGCTCGGGCTGCAGAAGGGCATGCGGCTGCTCGACGTCGGCTGCGGCTGGGGCGGGATGGTGCTGCACGCCGCCCGCGAGCACGGGGTGCACGCCGTGGGCGTCACCATCTCCACCGCCCAGGCGGAACGTGCCCGGCAGCGGGTGGCCGAGGCGGGGTTGTCGCACCTGGTGGAGATCCGCCTGCAGGACTACCGCGAGGTCAGCGACGGGCCGTACGACGCGATTTCCAGCATCGGCATGGCCGAGCACGTCGGCCAGGCGCAGCTGCAGGTCTACGCCGCGCAGATGTACCAGCTGCTCAAGCCGGGTGGACGGCTGCTCAACCACGCCATTTCCCGTCGGCCGGGCCCGGTGATGGACCCCAAGCGCAGCTTCCTCGTCCGCTACGTGTTCCCAGACGGTGAACTACATCCGCTTGCGACCACTGTGGACACTCTCGAGATCGCCGGGCTGGAGGTGCGTGACGTGGAGTCGCTGCGTGAGCACTACGCGCGCACCTGTCGCGCTTGGGTGCAGCGCTTGGATGAGAACTGGGACGAGGCGGTGGCGCTGTCCACGCCGGGGCGGGCGCGGGTGTGGAGGCTGTATTTGGCCGCGTCGGCGCTCGCGTTCGAGCAGCTGCGCACGGGCCTCAACCAGGTACTGGCGGTGCGACCGGATGCGAAGCTCGGCAGTGGTTTGCCGACCACCCGCGCAGAGTGGTTGGGCTCGTCGTTCACTCCTGCCGTGTTCAGGAGGTAAGCGCAGAGCGCGTTTCGGTGCGGGTGGACAGTGACTGACCGTCGGGACTACGGCCGTCGCAGCGCGGCCGACACCAATCCACGGAACGATCGCCGCGTCACCCGACCGGACGCAAGCCCGACTTCGACCAGGTCGTCGAACACCTGCTGATTGCGTGCTGCTG
>JALYVL010000163.1 GCA_030853285.1 Actinomycetota bacterium
CTTTGGCGCCGCCGCGATTGGGATCAATCAGCCGCACGCGGCACTGCATATCGCCCGGCTGCACCCTGGTGGCGAGGTGGCGGTGCCCGCGGCGCCGTTTGCGCACGTTTTCGTCGCCGACGGGCAGATCGAGCTGGAAGATCACGGCGAGCTGGGGGCGGGAGATGCTGCCCGGCTCAGTGCGGCCGATGGCGAGCGTGTGATCGCGGGCGAGGCAGGCGCCGAGGTACTGATGTGGGAGATGCACGCCCGGATGGGCTAATGCGCGAGCTTCAGCCCGATAACGCAGAGGATGAGTGCGGCGAGCAACGCAATCTTCAACGCGGAGACTGCCTCGTCACCGGTCACCATGGCATAGGCGACCGTCAGTGCGGCCCCGATGCCGACCCACACGGCATAGCCGGTGCCGACGGGGATGTCCCGCAGGGCGAAGGCCAAACCCCCCATGCTGCCGAGGAGCGCGACTGCGAACACGATGCTGGGCCAGGGTTGACTGAAGCCCGCTGACTTGCCGAGCGCGGTGGCCCACACCGCTTCCAGCGATCCCGACACAATGAGCACGATCCACCCCATGACGCTCTCCTCCGACGCCGTCTTGTCGTGGTCCGGGTACGGCGGTGCTCGTCCGGGAGCTGAGGTGGCTCTGCTCCCTGTTCTACCCCACGCGGCGGCGGATCATGTCGCGGACGGCCAGGTGGCTGAAGACCATGCTCGTGCCGATCGGGTTCCCGCCGCCGGGGTAGGTGGTGCCGCTGGGCGCGGCCATGGAGTTGCCCGCGGCGTACAGCCCGGGGATGAGGGAACCCTCGGTGTCGAGCACCTGACCGGCGGTGTTGGTGCGCAGGCCGCCCTTGGTGCCGAGGTCGGAGAGGCCGAAGGCCGCGGCGTGGAACGGGCCCTTCGTGATCGGGTAGAGCGGCGGCTCGCCACCGCTGAACGCGCGGTCGTAGGCCTCGTCGCCGCGTCCGAAGTCCTCGTCCACCCCCGTGTCGACGAAGCCGTTAAACCGCGCCACGGTTTCGACCAGCGCCTGTGCGGGGACCTCGATCAGCTCGGCCAGCTCCGCCAAGGTGTCGGCGGTCCTCCACAGCCCGGCGTCGACGTACTTCTCGGCCTCGACCATCGGCACGTTGGTCGCCTTGACCGGAGGAACCAAGCCGTCACGGTCGTCGTAGACCATCCAGTACGGCAAGGTGAGGTGGCCCTGCTCCAGCTCGCGGATGATGTCGCGGCCGAGGCGGTCGTAGGCCGCGGACTCGTTGACGAAGCGTTGCCCGGCGTCGTTGACGAAAATGCCGCCGGTGAACCACAGCGCGAACGCGGAGTTGCCCTCCGGATGGGTGAGGCCAGGTGACCACCAGGCCTGATCCATCAGGTCGGTGTCCGCGCCGACGGCGATCCCCGCCGTGATGGCCCTGCCCTGGTTGCCCGCCGGGGCCATGGAGTCCCGCGCCACGCCGGGGACGCCGTATCTCGTGCGCATCGCGTCGTTGCGCTCAAAGCCGCCGGAGGCGATCAGCACGCCCATCCGCGCTCGGATCGCCACGCGCCGTCCCTCGCGGACGACGATTGCGCCGACGACGACGCCGTCATCGGCCACGAGTTCCTCGCAGGGGCTGTTGAGCTCCGTCCGCAGGGCGGGCAGCTTGGACATGGCCAACAGGAACCGGCCGATCAACGCCTGCCCACCGACGAGGTCATCCGGCATGGGTCGGCCAAGCCAGTCGGTGCCCAGCCAGGGACGAAGGCTGTTGCGAAGCTCACCGATGGCGGACGCGGACACCGGCGTGGCAGTGATGTGTCGCCCGGTGGCTTTGGCCTTCGTCAGCTTGCCGTAGTAGTCCGGCCACGGAAGCGCGACGAACTCGAGGTCGTCGTCCTCCTCGAGGTAGTCGATCAGCGGCGCGCCGGACCGCACGTAGGTCTCTTGCAGATCGGCGGGGGTGCGCTCGCCGACCACGGCGCGGTAGTAGGCGAGCGCGTCCTCGATGGTGTCGGTGTCGCCAGATCGGCGCAGCGCGGCATTGCACGGAAACCACATGCCCCCGCCTCCTGAGTACGCCGCGATCCCTCCGACGCGGTCTGTGGCCTCGACCAGGATCGTCGACAGACCCTCGCGAGCCGCGGTGTACGCGCCGGTACACCCACCTGCGCCGGAGCCGACCACCAGTACGTCGCACTCGTCGTTCCAGTTCATGCTGGTGGGCCCCTTCTGTGGCGTCGTGTGCAGACGACGGTAGGGCGGCGGGGGCTCCGGTGGCACCCCGATGTCCCAGTCACAGGGAATTCGGGGTCGTCGCAACTCGGTCGCAGAAGTCGTACACCCGCTGCCAGAGCAGTTCGGCGGACTCCGCGTCGTACTCGTCGGGAAGAGTTGCGTCAGTGAACAAATGCCCGCTGCCGGGGTAGTCGAACGCCTCGACGTCGCCATCGGCGGCCCTGATCGAGGCCGCGACGGCGTCCACCCGCCCCTCGGGACGAAACGGGTCGCCAATGGTGTAATGGATTTGCGCCGGAACACCGGTCGGCCACGTATCGATGCCAATCATGTCCAGCGTGAGCGCACCGGAGCACATGACGACCCCGGCCACCTGGCGCTGCGTCGCGACGTACTCCGCCATGCCGCCGCCATTGGAGAAGCCGACGCAGACGAAGCCATCAGAAAGTAACGCGACCGCCGCGACGGCGCGACGCATGAGCTCGGGGTACCCACCGAGGCCCTGAACGAAGGCGTCGGGCTCGGCGTAGTCGTCGAACACCCGACCCTCGTACTGGTCCACGGCGGTCACCTGATGGCCTTGGGCACGTAGCCGATCCGCGGCATCGAGTATGCCGGGGCGCATGCCCAACACGGAATGAAACAACGCGATATTTGCCATGACGCGACGGTAGATCCCGTCTCCGACAGAAACCTGATGACGGACCGGCGGCCTACGAACTCAGAGATATATGTAGAAGGACGGAGGCGCGCGGAAGGCACTTCTCCTTGTCGCAGGTCGAGCCCATCCAGGTGGGGATGTAGCCCACCAGCGTGGCCGATACCGCGCCCCCGAACCAGCGGCAGAAGTTGTAACCCGCACTGGACACGGCGCGCGGGGCCGTGCCCGACCCCATCGCCGCACCGGTGAACAGGGTGTTCAGCATCCCCGAGCACACCCCGGAGACGATCACCGCAACCACGATCACCGTCGTCGACCCCACGGCCACCCCCACACCGCCCGCAGCGCGACCAGCGCGGTGATGGTGGACGCCGTCGCGCACAATCCGGCCGCAACGACCACGAGCACCAGTCCGGCGACCACGGTGCGCTTCGGCCCGAGAGTGCGACTCACCTCGCCGCCGGCGACGGCGCACAGTGCAGGATGGGGGCATGAAACTGGCCTACGACGTCCACGGAAGCGGACCCACGTTGGTGTTGCTGCACGGGCTCTCGCATCGTCGCCAGGCGTGGGATCCGGTGCTGCCTGCGCTCACACGCCACCGCCGGGTGGTCACCCTCGACCTTCCCGGCCACGGTGACTCGCCGCCGCTACCCCAAGGTGCGGACGTCAACCAAGCGCTTCTCGACGGAGTGGACGGGATGCTGGATGAGCTGGCTCCCGACGAGGCCCGCGCGCACATCGCGGGCAATTCGCTGGGCGGATGGGTGGCGCTGCAACTGGCCGCGCGCGGGCGGGCGGCTTCGGCGACGGCGCTGTCGCCGGCGGGGTTCGGCGACACCCGCTTCGATCAGCTGTTGGCGAAGGCGGTGTTCCGCGGTTCCCGGGCCATGGTTCGTGCCAACCGTGCACGGATGCCCGCAATGCTGCGCAACCCGGTGGTACGCACGGTGTCGCTGGCGCCGTTCTTCGCCAAACCGTGGAAGGTAAACCCCGCAGCGGCACTGGCCGACTCGCTTTCGCTGGCTGACAACGCCGTGGTGGATCCTGTGCTCGCCCAGGGATTTCCGAACGAGACGGTGGTCCGCACCGAGGTTCCGGTCACCATCGCCTGGGGGCGCCGCGATCTGCTGCTGCCCGTGTACCAAGCGCGCCGGGCCCGCCGGTGCTATCCCGACGCGTCGGTGGTGGTACTGCCGGGATTGGGACACGTACCGATGTGGGACGCCCCCGAGCGGGTCGCGATGGTCCTGCTCGCGGGCAGTGCGTAGCCGCCCGTGCGTGAAAAAGGCCGTCCTGTGAACACTTTTCACGCACAAGCCGAAGGCCCCGCCGGTTTCTTCGTCCACACTGCACAGTCCGGCGTGGCCAACGACGGACGCGACGACATCGCGGTGGCGCTCTCCCGGACCGAGACGGTGTGCAGCGCCGTGTACACCAAGTCGCTGTTCGCTGGTCCGGCTGTGCTGCTCAGCCGCGAGGTCGGGTCGGCCGCACGCGGGGTGGTGGTGGTTTCCCGCAACGCCAACGTGGCCAACGGCCCGCGTGGAGCTGCCGACGCTGTCGAGGTCCGTGAGCTGGTGGCCGCTGCGGTGCAGGCGGACCCGGCGCAGCTGCTCGCGGCGTCCACCGGGGTCATCGGACGCACTTACCCGATGGACCTCATGCGCGAGAACATCGCTGGCTGGCCGGCGCCGCCGT
>JALYVL010000164.1 GCA_030853285.1 Actinomycetota bacterium
GAAGCGCCCCACCAGCTCACTGGTCAGCCGCTTCAGCGCCACAGACGAACTCAACGTGCCGTCGTACGGGCCAACCGCGGCGACCACAGGGAGGCCGGCGAGTCCCGCGGCGGCCTCGACGAGCAGTCCGACGTCGTCAACCCGCATATACCGCGACGCCGCTTTCGACAGTGCGTTTCGCTCACCGGGGTCGCCGAGGGCGCGCAGATCGATACGCCCGGCGAGGATGCCGTCCTCCACGTCGTGCACGGAGTAGGCGACATCGTCGGACCACTCCATCACCTGGGCCTCCAAGCACTGGCGATCCACCGGCGCCCCAAACCGGATCCATTCGAGCGCTTCGGCGTCGTCGGAGTAGGCCCCGAACTTGGGCTGACCGACGCGGCGCGTCCACGGATACTTCGTCGCCGCGTCCAACGCCGCTCGGGTCAGGTTGAGGCCCGCGCTGCGTCCGTGGTCGTCCAGCACCTTGGGTTCCAGCCGCGTCAAGATGCGCAGGTTTTGCGCGTTGCCCTCGAAGCCGCCGCACGGGGACGCGACCTCGTTGAGTGCGCGTTCCCCGTTGTGGCCGTACGGCGGGTGTCCGATGTCATGCGCAAGGCCGGCAGCATCGACCAGGTCCGGATCGCACCCCAGCTCGGTGCCGATGCCCCGACCGATCTGCGCCACTTCCAGCGAGTGGGTGAGGCGGGTGCGGGGGGTGTCCCCGTCGCGGGGGCCGACGACCTGGGTCTTGTCCGCCAGCCTGCGCAGTGCGGCCGAGTGCAGTACCCGCGCGCGGTCGCGGGCGAACGGTGAGCGGTGGCCCGGCCCGCTACCGGCCAGAGAAGCGGTCTTCGGCGCCTCGGGCATGCGCCGTTGCCACGCACGCTCGTCGTAGGTATCCGGTGTGCGCGGCACGGGCTAGCGGGACGCCGTCGAGGTCTCGGAGAAGCTCGTCGGCGCATGGGTCAGGTGGTAGTACAGCAACGCGCCGGTCTCCCGGACGATGCCGTGGAACTGGCTGGCCCTGGTGGTCACGGCCGGACCCTGCCGGGTCGGTGAGGTGCGCGCGTCGAGCCCTTGGTCATCGGCCATGGTCCTGGTGCGCAGGGAGTGCCACGGATCGCTGACGAGCACGACGCTGTGCAGCCCCCGGTTGCCCATGGCCTGAGCCACCGCCTCGATGCTGAGCAGAGTGTCCGAGCCCTCCTCCACCGCGATGATCGCGCTCGCCGGTACTCCTTCTTTGATCAGGTAGTTCCGCCCGGCCGCGGCCTCGGTGAACTCGTCTCCCGGCTGCTTTCCGCCCACGGTGATGACCTTGGGTGCCACGCCCTGCTGGTACAACGACCGGGCTTGTTCCAGCCGTGCAGCGAACACCGAGGAGGGCGTGCCGTCGTACTGTGCGGCGCCGAGGACGAGCATCGCGTCGGCGTGCGACCGGCTGTCGTCCCTGGCCACCTGCCACACCCGCAATGCGGTGCCCCCGATCACGACGAGAGTCATCACCACAGCGCCCAGCAGTAGGCGCACCGTCCAGACCCGCACAGTCGAGCGCCGTCGACCTCGTCTGCTCACCCCCCGATCCTGCCAGTAGCGTCCCCCAGCGCCTGGGGTGCTCGCCCGGCGCGCCAAGCGATGATCTCCGCCACGACCGATACCGCCGTTTCCGCCGGTGTTCGTGCACCGAGGTCCAGCCCGACGGGCCCGTGGATGCGGTCGAGCTCGACACTGGTGCCACCCGAGTTGGCCAACCGTTTCCCGCGCGCAGCCTGGGTGTGCCGCGAACCCAACGCGCCGGGAAACGCCGGGCCACGCGCGCAACGCAGCAAGGCCCCGTCGAAGTCGGGGTCGTGATCAAGCAACACCATCGCGTCCACCGCGGTGAGACCGGCAACCGCGTGCTCGGTCTCGGCGACGCCGGTGCTCACCTGCACGTTCCAGCCCAGCAGCTCGGCCTGCGCAGCGAGGGCGTCGCGCAGTGCTCCGGCCCCCACGATGAGCAGGCCGGCCGTGGCCACCCAGACATCGACCGCCACCTGCTCGCCGGCCAGCTCGAGGCCGCCGGAGATACGCGTTCCGCGCCGCAGCAGTGGCCGGATCTGCTCCAGTGCTTGCTCAGTGAGTTCTGCAGCCAGCTCACTGGCCACCCGCTCCTCCTCGGGGCCGGCGACGACGAGCACCCCGCCCGAGCAGGCCGCCATGGCCACCGGCCCCCCGCTACGGAAGCCGTCCGCGAGCAGCTCCGCCTGCGCGGGCGGGACCAGGTGCGCGAGCACCGTCGCCGAACCCGCACAGGCCAACCCCGCGTCCGTGGCCTCCGACGCACCGAGCTGGAGTTCACTGCGCAGGGCGGTGCCGTCCTCGAGCACCAGTCGGGCGAGCTGCAAGGCCGTCGCGTCGGCCGCTCCGCCGAGCAGACTGCCCTGCGCCGTTGTGCCGTCGGTGAGCAGCAACGGGGCCGGAGACGTCGCGCCCAGTCCGTGCACGGCGGTGAGGCGCACCGCGCACACCGGGATTTCGGCGAACTGCCACGCCGTGAGGACCGCGCCCAGCTCCGTTAGTTCCGCCATGGCCTCCATCGTGCCTTACCGGAATGCTCCAGTGCCCTAGCCAAGTGCCCCAGTGCCTTACCTCAGAGCCAGCCTCGTTCCTCGGCCAGCCGCACCGCGTCGGTGCTCGTCCGCGCCCCGGTTTTGCCGATCGCCGCCGACAGGTGGTTGCGCACCGTGCCCTGCGTGAGATGGACCAGCTTGGCCACCTCGGCCACTGTCCCCACGCGGGCGGCGGCCAGCAGCACCTCGTGCTCCCGCGGTGTGAGCGTGCTGCGGCCGCTGGCCAACGACTCTGCCGCCAGCACCGGGTCGACCACGCGCAACCCAGCGTGCACTCGGCGCACCGCGTCCACCAGTTGCTCCGGAGGCGCGTCCTTGACCACGAACCCCGCGGCACCAGCGGTCATCGCCCGCGCCAGGTAACCCGGCCGCCCAAAGGTGGTGCACACGATCACCCGGCACTGCGGCGCCACCGTCCGCAGCTCGGCAGCCGCGGTGAGCCCGTCCATACCGGGCATCTGCACGTCCAGCAGGGCCACGTGGGGGGCGTGGGCAGACGCCGCCGCAACAGCCTCCGTGCCGGACCCCACTTCGGCGACCACCTCGATGTCGCGTTCCAGTCGCAGCAACGCCGCCAGCGCCCCGCGCACCAGCGCCTGGTCGTCGGCGATGAGTACCCGAATCAAGGAGCACCCACGAACGCGCGCAACTGGAAGCCACCGCCGGGAGCTCGACCCACCCGTAGCGACCCGCCCAGTGGATTCAGCCGCTCGCGAATACCATTGAGCCCATTGCCCGTTGGACCTTCCACCGTGGACGTCAGACCTGTTCCGTCGTCGGTGACGTCCAGCCAGCTCGCACCAAGGGACACCGCGCATCTGGTGGCGCCACTGTGCCGGACGACGTTGGTCACCGCCTCCCGCAGCACGTAGGCGAAGACCTCGCTGTACTCCGGGCGAACGTTCTCGGTGGCCTGGGGCAGCACGGGCTCGATGCCGGCCGCGGTGAGGACGGCCCGGGCACCGGCCAGCTCCGCGGGCAGCGACGCTTTCCGCTGCGCCGAAACCGTGGCCCGCACATCGGTCAGCGACTGCCGAGACAACCGCTCCACGTCGCCGATCTCCACCGCCGCCGGCTTGGTCTCGCCCCGCTCCAGCAACTTGCGCGCCAGGGCGGCCTTCACGGTGATGGTGGTGAGGTTGTGGCCCAGCACATCGTGCAGGTCCCTGGCGATCCGGCCGCGTTCGTCGGCCACCGCGAGGCGCGCCACTTCCTCCCTGGCCGCCTGTAGCTCACGAATGGCACGCACGTTGCCCATCAGCGCAATCATCATCAGGGTGATCGACCCGAAGATGACGATCTCCGACCACTGTGTTCCCTGCTGCGAGAGCCCGGTGTAGAGCGCCATCCCCGCCATGGTGGTCCACAACAGGACAAACGCCCGGTTGGTGGGCAGCACTGCCGCGCCGGAGATCAGCACGTACATCAGCACGCCGATGGAGCCAGGGCCGAGCAGCCCGGCGAGCGTCACCCCCAACACCGCGAGGGTGACCCACCACCGCAGCGACGACGGTGAGGGGCGGCCCCCGCTCGGCCACACCATGAGGTAGACGCCGGCGAAGATGACCAGCAGCGCGAGCACGACCAGCCGGTAGACCAGCACGTGTCCGGACTGCCAGAGGCCGATCGCATCGGGTAGCAACCACAGCAGGAACGCCCCACTGACCACGCGCCAAAGCCACGCATCACGCACCCACAGGGAGTCACTGCCCGGTCGCGTGATCGAGTACCACGGAGGTCCCTCGCCGGTGACCGCTCCGATCAGCGCCCGGGCTTGTCGTTCCTGCACGCGGTCCACGCTAATCCGCCTCAGACGCGCTGGGTGTCGCGACGGAACAACAATGCCGCTCCCACGATGAAGATCGCGGCCCACACCACCACGTTGGCGACGGCTGAGGGGGTGAAGCCGGTTCCGGTCAGCGGCTCCCGCGCCAGCTCGGCGATGCCGTATGTGGGTACGAACTTGGAG
>JALYVL010000165.1 GCA_030853285.1 Actinomycetota bacterium
TGAGCTAAACGAGAACGTGTTCTACCGTGATGTGAGACGCCCTGTCGCAGCAGTGTCTGCTCGGACTTCGCACACCTCGCCTGAGGAGGCACCTCCAATATGACACTCACCATGCAGCCGCACGTCGACGCGCTCGGGCTCAAGACCGGCCGGCTGCTCATCAACGGTCGGTGGCGCGACTCGACCGACGGTGCCACGTGGACGCATCACCACCCGGCCACGGGGGAAGCCATCGGTGAGTTCGCCATCGCGACCGATGGCGATGTGAACGATGCGGTGCTCGCTGCGCGGCACGCGTTCGATGACGGCCCATGGGTGCCGATGCGCGCCGGGCAGCGCATCAAGCTGCTCAGCCGCTACGCGAACCTTTTGCGGGAGCACGCCGAGGAGCTCAAGGGTCTGCTGGCCTTGGACAACGGCGTGCCGCTGTCCTTCGGCGGCATCTACGCAGCCTCCATCGAGGCCGCCGCCGACGTCTTCGACCACCATGCCGGCTGGGTGGACAAAGTGGGGGGCCAGACGCTGCCCGCCTACCAGGGCGGCGACCACGTGGCGATGACCTTCCGCGAGCCCATCGGCGTGGTCGCGGCCATCCTGCCGTGGAACGCACCGTTTTTGCTCTACGCCCAG
This sequence comes from Actinomycetota bacterium, assembly GCA_030853285.1. Taxonomy (GTDB): domain Bacteria; phylum Actinomycetota; class Actinomycetes; order Mycobacteriales; family Mycobacteriaceae; genus X156. The sequence goes on from JALYVL010000165.1 coordinate 631, forward strand.
AAGCTGGGTCCCGCACTGGCCGCCGGCTGCACGGTGGTGCTCAAGCCTTCGGAGTACGCGAGCTTCTCCGTGCTGCGGATGGTGGAACTGCTGCTGGAGGCCGGCCTCCCCGATGGCGTGGTCAACGTGGTGACCGGCCCGGGGGAGACAGTCGGCGAGGCGATGATCACCCACGACGCCGTGGACAAGATCAGCTTCACCGGTAGCCGGATGGTGGGCCAGCACATCATCCGAGCCTCGGCCAGCACGCTCAAGCGGGTGTCCCTGGAGCTCGGCGGCAAGAGCCCCGCGATCGTGTTCCCCGACGCCCCGAACATCACCATGGCCGGAATGACCACCATGGGCACCCTGACCATGGGGCTATCCGGGCAAGCATGTATCGCCCACACCCGGGCGCTGGTGCACCGCGACATCCTGGACGAATTTCTGGCCGGAGCGGAGATGATGGCCGGTGCCATCACCTACGGGGACCCCTTCGACCCGGCGGTGCTGGCCAGCCCACTGATCAACGACAAGCAACTGCACCGTGTCTTGGGCTACCTCGAGCGGGGGCAGGAAGAGGGCGGTCGCCTGATCACCGGGGGTGCTCGAGTGGCGGGGGAGCTGAGCGCCGGGAACTTCGTGCAGCCCACCATCTTTGCCGACGTCGACAACTCCTCGGCGCTGGCGCAGGAGGAGATCTTCGGCCCAGTGCTGGCCGTGGTGCCCTTCGAGACCGAGGAGGAGGCGATCCGGCTGGCCAACGACACCGAGTACGGCCTGGGGGCGGGCGTCTACACCAGCGACGTCAGCCGAGCCATGCGGATGGCCAAGGCGGTGCGCGCGGGAACCGTGGGAATCAATGGTTTCCAGATCGAGCCGCATCTGCCTTTCGGTGGGTTCAAGCAGTCCGGCATGGGACGCGAGGGTGGGCTCGCCGCTTTCGAATCCTTCACCGAGCTCAAGACCGTGCTCCTTCCGCTGACCGACGAGGTCATGTGATGGGGGATCTGGCGGGCCGTGATCTGGAAGGGAAGGTCGCCGTCATCACCGGTGGGGCTGCGGGCCAGGGCGCCGCCGCCGCCCGACGGTTCGTCGAAGAAGGCGCGCGGGTGATCATCGCCGACATCGCCGACGAGCAGGGCAAGGCGCTCGCCGTGGAGCTGGGCGAAGGCGCGTATTACCGCCATCTCGATGTGTCCAGCGAGGAGGATTGGACGGCCGTGGTTGATGAGGTCGTGCAGAACCTCGGGGGAGTCGACGTCTTGGTGAACAACGCGGGCATCTTGTTCTTCTCAGCGCTGGCCGACACCACGCTGGAGCAGTACGAGCGGGTTATCCGGATCAACCAGATCGGCACCTTCCTGGGCATGCGTTCGGTGGTCAAGCCGATGATCGCGCGCGGTGGGGGTTCCATCATCAACACCTCCTCCATCGAGGGCCTGGCGGCGGTGCCCATGCTGACGGCTTACAGCTCCAGCAAGTTCGCGATCCGGGGCATGACCAAGGTGGCGGCCATGGAGCTGGGACCCCAGGGTATTCGCGTCAACTCGGTACACCCCGGGATGATCGACACCAACATGGTGTCCAACGCGGCGGGCGGCGTCGAGGTCGATCTGACTCCGGCCGCCCGCAAAGTGGCTCTACGCCGGATGGGCCGACCCGAGGAGATTGCCAACCTGCTGGTGTTCCTGGGCAGCGACAAGAGCTCCTACTGCACCGGTGCGGAGTTCATCGCCGACGGCGGCGCCACCGCAACGCACGCATTCAACTTCGCGGAATAGCCCGGGTCAGCCCCCGGCTTCGGCTTCATCGGCGAGATCGGGTCGGCCGAGAGCGGTGAGAAATGAGCGGGCCCAGCGGCTGACGTCGAAGGTCATCACCTGCCGCCGCATCGCCCGCATGCGGCGCCTGCCCTCGTCCTCGCTCTGCTCGATGGCGCGGACCATCGCGTCCTTCACACCGTCGAGGTCGTGCGGGTTGACCAGGTAGGCGGACCGCAGCTCGGCGGCGGCGCCCGCGAACTCGCTGAGGACCAGTGCACCGCCGTTCTCGCCGCGGCACGCCACGTACTCCTTGGCCACCAGGTTCATCCCGTCGCGCACCGGGGTGACCAGCATGACGTCCGCGGCGACGTAGAAGGCCACCAGCTCTTCCCGCGGCACCGGCTGGTGCAAGTAGTGCACCGCGGGGTGACCCACCTTCGCGAACTCACCGTTGATGCCGCCGACTTCCCGCTCGATCTCACCACGCATCTTGATGTACTCCTCCACCCGTTCCCGGCTGGGTGTGGCGAGCTGGATCATCACCGTCTGGTCGGTGTCGATGCGGCCCTCGGCGAGTAGCTCGCGCAGGGCGAACAGACGCACGTCGATGCCTTTGGTGTAGTCGAGCCGGTCGACGCCGAGCATGATGCAGCGCGGATGACCGAGGTCGCGGCGAATCTCCTTCGCCCGAGCCTGAACGTCGGCGCTGTGCGCCAGCTGGGCGAGGTTGCCGGAGTCGATCGAGATGGGGAACGCACCGACCCGGACAGTGCGCTCGCCGACTTCGACGGTGCCCGGGCGGGAGCGCACCCCCACCGCGGCGCGGGAGGCGTTCTGGCCGGCGAGGCGGCGCGCCAGGTAGAGGAAGTTCTGGGCACCGCCGGGAAGGTGGAAGCCGATGAGGTCGGCCCCGACCAGACCCTGGACCAGCTCCGTGCGCCAGGGCAGCTGCATGAACAGCTCCACCGGGGGAAACGGAATGTGCAGGAAGAAGCCGATCAGCAGGTCCGGTCGCAGTTCACGAAGGAACTTGGGCACCAGTTGGAGCTGATAATCCTGCACCCAGACCGTGGCCCCGGGTGCGGCGGTCTGCGCGGTCGCCTCGGCGAAACGCTGGTTGATCTTGACGTAGGTGTCCCACCAACTGCGGTTGAATTCGGGACGGACGACTACGTCGTGGTACAGCGGCCACAACGTCCCGTTGGCGAAACCCTCGTAGTACTCCGTCACCTCGGCGGTGCTCAGCTGCACCGGGTGCAGCTTCAGCCCGTCGTCGCCGAAGGGGGCGACATCGACATCGGGTACGCCTGCCCAACCGACCCAGGCCCCATCCTGGCTGCGCAAGACCGGCTCGAGCGCCGTCACCAACCCCCCGGGGCTGCGCTTCCAGTGATCCGGCCGGCCGTCGACGCGCTCGAGATCGATCGGAAGTCGGTTGGCGACGACGACGAAGTCGGCAGTCTCCACAGCTCCAGCTTCGCTCACGCCCTCAGCCTAGGGCGTCAAATCCGTCGCCGCTCAGGTAGCGGACTCCGGGCCGACGCCGAGCATGGCCAGCAGCATGATGCACTCGGTGGTGTCCGCGGAGTGTGTTGCGACGACCCGTTGCGCCTTGCGCGCGGTTTCCTGAGTGACGGTTTCCACTACTTCACCATCTTCCGTATTGACTTCGACCGCGTCAGCGTCTGCGCCGGCGGGCTTCGTTCCGTTCGCCTGTGCCACTGTGGGGCACCTCCCTAGCTGTGTTCGGTTCAGTCGTCGATCAGCACCGCCCGCCGTAGCTGGCGACGTCGCCCGAGAATCGCGCGTCGCTCACCTTCACCGAGGCCGCCCCACACTCCGTACGGTTCGCCGACGAGCAATGCGTGCTCGCGGCACTGTACGACCACGGGGCACCGTCTGCACACTTGCTTGGCCTCGGCCTCCCGGCGTTCGCGCTCAGAACCACGCTCGTTCTCCGGGTGGAAGAAGCGAGCCTCACCCAGGCCGCTGCAGGCGCCAAACTGCTGCCACTGCCAGCCATCGACGCAGTGGTCAGCGACCGGCAACACGGTCGTCATCTTCTCGGCCACCCCTCCTCCGTCTGGTCACCGGCACTGCAACCACCGGTGTCGGCCGGCCACTCCCTGTGGTGACGATCACCTAAGAGTAGAAGCAGGATGCCCCGTGATCAAGGCTTGGTC
>JALYVL010000166.1 GCA_030853285.1 Actinomycetota bacterium
TTCGCCACCGAGGGATTTGCTGCAGTGGGCAACCTCGCGGTCGGACTCTTTGCGCTGGCCGTACTTTCCTACCAGCTCAACTTTCGGATTGCGCAGGCCGCGGCACCCGCGCCCATCCCGGCTACGCCGTAGGTGAGGCGAGGGCGGGGGCGCGCAGACGGCCGTCGACGACCTCCACAACCGCGTCCATCGCCCAGAGGTGTGCGTGGTCGTGGGTGACCAGCACCGTGGCGGTGGCGTTGCGATGGGTCAGCGTCGTGATGAGGTCGAGGATTGCCGCACCCCGCTCGTGATCCAGCGCACTGGTGGGCTCGTCGACCAGCAGCACCGCCGGGTCGTTCATCAGGGCACGGGCAATGTTGATCCGCTGGCGTTGCCCGCCGGAGAGTTGGTGGGGCCGCTTGCCGGCTTGCCCGCCCAGTCCGACCGACTCCAGCAGCTCCAGCGCCCGCCTGTTGGCGGCACGGGGGGAGTCACCGCCCAGGTGGGCGATCACCTGCAGCTGCTCGGCGGCGGTGAGTGAGGGCAGCAGGTTCGGCTGTTGAAAGACCATCCCGACCTTGTTGCGCCGCAGGGTGGTCAGGGCGTTGCGAGACATACCGTCCGTGCAGGTTCCATCGATGACGACCCGGCCGCTGTCGGGGGTGATCAGGGTGGCGGCCACGGCCAGCAGGCTGGACTTGCCGGAGCCGGACGGCCCGATGACCGCGGTCGTGGTGCCCTTGTCGACGTCGAGGTTGACGCCGTCCAAGGCGGTGAGGCGGGTGGCGCCGTCGGGGTAGGTGAGGGTGATGTTGGTCAGGTGCAGGCTCATCGGGTGCTCCCAAGGGCAGTCAGTGGGTCAACGGAGGTGATGCGTTTGATGGACAACCCGGCGCCGAGCGCGCCGAGGGCGATGATGATCAGCGCGGGCACCAACACGGTGCTGGCGTCCAGTACAAAGGGGACGGTCCCACTGACCAGGGCGCCGAGCCCGGCGGCCAGTGCTGTTCCCACCGTGGTGCCGATGGTCAGCAGTACTACGGCCTGGCCGAGGGCATCCCGCAGGAGGTAGCCGGTGGAGGCGCCGAGGGCTTTCAGCACCGCGACGTCGCCGCTGCGCTGGATGGTCCACACGGTGAAGAACGCGCCGATGACCAGTGCCGAGATCGCGAACAAGAAGGCCCGCATCAGCTGCAGCGAGCCGTTCTCCGAGGTGTAGGAGCCGATGGCGGACTTCGCGTCGGCGCGGGTGAGGGTGTCGGTGCCCAGCCGGGCGTCGGCGGTGGCGAGGTCGGCGGTGGAACTGGTGCTCAGCCCGACGACGGTGGCCCGCAGCTCCCCGGTGACCGTGCCGCCGGCCAGGCTCTGCCAAGCGTTCAGGTCCATGAAGATCACCGGGGTGTGGCTGAAGGAGGCGTCCCCGTCGACCGCGGCGACCGTGAGGTGCCGGCCGCCGAGGGTGAAGCTGTCTCCACTGTGGACACCGAGGTCGTCGGCGGCTTGGGTGGACAACACTGCGGTGGCGGTAGTGATCCTTGCCGATTCTGGGGCCAGCGCCGAGCCTGGCTGGACGCCGAAGGCGGAGATCGAGGCGCTGCGGGTGCCGGCTTCGGCTTTGGTGGTGGTGATGCCGAGCGGGTCGGCGCGCTGCACGCCGTCCACTGTTGCCCATTGGTGCCAGGTCGACTCGGTCACGGTCGAGTCGGTGAAGGACGCCGCCTTGCCGTTGGCCGGTGCGGAGAACGTGAGGTGGTCGGCGGACAGGCCGGTGATGGCGGAGGTGCTTTCCTTGCCCAGCCCGGCCGTGAGCCCGGACAGCAGGCCGACCAACAGGGTGATCAGGACGATGACGGTACCCATCAGGGCGAAGCGCCCCTTGGCGAATCGTAGGTCTCTCCAGGCGACAAACACTGCTTTTTGGCCTTCCCTTGCTGGCGACCGGATCGAATACCCGGCGGCTGTGCTCAACCCTCGCCGTCAAGGGGCTGTGCGGGCATCGAGCGGGAGACTGCATCTGTCGGGCCACAAGGACTACGGCCGGTTACACCTTTTGGCTGATGCTCGCAGCCGCGGGCACGGCTTACCCTTGACCCGCTGTGGACCCCTCCTCGCTCACCCCCGTCATGCGCGTCTTGCGCGGCTGCCTGCACTTGCTCCTGGCGGCGCTGTTGGTGCTCGCGGTGGTCCGGGCCGTGGTGGGCGACGCCCCGCACCTGGTGGCGATCGTCGTCATCGCGGTGACTCTCGGTGCGGTGTACGCCGCGGGCGCGATGTGGGCGCGGGTGCGCCGCTCGCAGCCAGTGGCCGCGGGCTGGCTGCTGGCTGTGGGCATCGGATGGTTGGCGCTGCTGGTCTTCAGCCCCGAAGGGGTCTACCTGGCGTTTCCACTGTTCTTCGTGCAGCTGCACCTGCTGCCCGTGCGCTGGGGTTTAGCCGCGGTGGTGGCGACCACCATCGCGGCGATCGCCGGGTTCTCCTGGCATCAGGGCGCTCTCGCAGTCGGGGCGGTCATCGGTCCCGCACTCGGAGCGGCGGTCGCGGTGGCGGTGGTGCTCGGGTACCAGGCGCTCTACCGCGAGAGCGAGCAACGGCGCCGGCTCATCGAGGAGCTCATGGCCACCCGCGAGGAACTCGCAGCGGCCGAACACACCGCTGGGGTGCTGGCCGAACGGGAGCGGCTGGCCCACGAGATTCACGACACCCTGGCCCAGGGGCTCTCGAGCATCCAGCTGTTGCTGCGCGCGGCGGAACGCATGCTCCCGGAGCGTCCGGACGATGCGTTGGGCCACGTGGTGCACGCCCGGGAGACGGCGGTGGACAACCTCGAGGAGGCGCGCCGGTTCGTTCGCGGGCTGACCCCGCCCGACCTGGCGAAGGGCTCACTGCCCGCGGCGTTGGAACGCTTGTGCGCCAACACTTTCGCCTCGACCGGCGTGGTGGTGAACTGGCAGCTCTCCGGTATGGCGGTACCGCTGCCCACCGCCCACGAGGTCGCGTTGCTGCGCATCGCCCAATCGGCGCTGGCCAACGCCGCCCAGCACGCCGACGCCACCCGAGTGGGGCTGACGCTGAGCTACATGGACACCGAGGTCGCCTTGGACGTGGTCGATGACGGTGCGGGTTTCGATCCGGGTGGGGTCGCGCCCCGCGACGACCGCGGATTCGGACTGCCCGGAATGCGAGCGCGTGCCCGGTCGCTGCAGGGCACCATGGCCGTCGAGTCCGCCGTCGGCGCCGGTACTGCCGTGGCCGTCACCCTCCCGCTCGGGGAACACAGGTGATCCGGCTGCTGCTCGCCGATGACCACCCCGTCGTGCGCGCCGGGCTGCGGGCGGTGTTGGAGACCGAGCCGGACTTCCACGTGGTCGCCGAGGCGCCGACCGCGGAACAGGCGATCACCCTGGCCGCCGAGCTCGATGTCGACGTGGTGCTGATGGATTTACAGTTCGGTGCGGGCATGCACGGTTCTGCCGCGACCGCGATGATCACGGCGCAGCCGCATGCGCCGCACGTACTGGTGCTGACCACCTACGACACCGACGCCGACATCCTGGCCGCCATCGAGGCCGGAGCGGTCGGCTATTTGTTGAAGGACGCGCCACCCGAGGAGCTCGCCACCGCCGTGCGCACCGCAGCGGCCGGAAAATCCGCGCTCTCACCCGCGGTCGCGCTGCGCTTGATGGATCGCCTGCGCGTGCCGGACGCCGCGCTGAGCCGCCGTGAGATCGAGGTGCTGCAGCTGGTCGCCGACGGACACTCGAACCTGCAGATCAGTCAGCAGCTGTTCCTGAGTCAGGCCACCGTCAAGTCCCACCTGGCGCACATCTACACCAAGCTGTCCGTCGACTCGCGGACCTCAGCGGTTGCCGTGGCCACCGCGCGGGGCCTCATCCGTCGCTGATCCAGCAGGTCTTGTGGTGTGGAACCCCACGAATGCTGCCGAACCGGATCCGGCCCAATGCGTGCGCCTCATCACAGGTAATCGGCTTGCGCGTCCGCCCGCGCGGGTGCATGCTTGCGTCCAGCAACTAATTGAGACGCACAAGCAAAAGGATTGGTAAAGACCGTGACCATTACGGATGAGCCGGTGGCCGTTGGGGTCGGCGCGGAGGAACTCGGCGTCGAGTTCGGGCGGCTGATGCGGATACTGGATCGCACCAACACCCACAGCGTCACCCGCCGCCGCGACGGGCTGGACAAAGCGGCCTTTGTGGCCTTGTTCAAGCTGGTCGAGGACGGGCCCCAACGTTCCAGCGCGCTGGCCGAGTGCACACTCAGCGACCCCTCGTCGGTCAGCAGACAGGTGGCCCATCTGGTCGAGCTCGGGCTGGTGGAGCGCACCGCCGATCCGGACGACGGCCGCGCCACCCTGCTCGCCGCCACCGAACGGGGACGGCAGACCGCGGCGAACATCCTGCGCCGACGGACGCTCAACCTCAGCATGCTGCTGGCCGACTGGTCAATCGAAGACCGGCGTCAGTTCACCGCACTGCTGTCCCGGTTCACCACCGATTTCGAACGCAACCGACCCCACTTCCTGGCGATGTCCGACGCCATTGCGG
>JALYVL010000167.1 GCA_030853285.1 Actinomycetota bacterium
GCGCGGGACCGTGGCCTGGGGACCAGCCGCCTGCCCGCCACACCCAGCATCGCTGGAATGAGCGTCAGCGCCACCAGAACGGTGATCAGCACGGTACCCGCGGCGGCCAGACCCATCACGGTGAGAAAGGGAATGCCCACCACGGACAACCCCGCGAGCGCAATGATCACGGTGAGGCCGGCGAAAACCACCGCGCTGCCCGCCGTCCCCACCGCCAACGCCGCGGAATCCTCGGGGTCCATGCCCTTGGCGAGTTGGCTGCGGTGTCGCGACACGATGAACAACGCATAGTCGATGCCCACCGCCAGTCCGAGCATCAAGGCCAAGATGGGTGCGGTGGAGGACAACTTGACGATGCCGGACAACGCGGTGACCCCGCCGAGGCCCACTGCGACCCCGACGATGCCGGTCAGCAGCGGCATGCCGGCAGCGGCCAGCGAGCCGAAGGTGATGATCAGGATGATGAAGGCAACGAGGATGCCAATGCCCTCCGTTGCGGACACACCGACGCCGCCGCCGGAGACCAGCTCGCCACCGAACTCCACGGTCAGGCCGGCGGCCCGCCCTGACGTCGCCGTGTCTTTCAGCGCGGTACGGTCGGCTTCGCCCAGCTCACCCGTCTTCACGTCGTAGCGCACCTGCGCGACCGCGAGGGATCCGTCCGGTGCCAGTGTCTCGGCGGTGGCTGTGGGGGTCTTGACCACGTGCGGAAGCTGCTGGCTCGCGTTGATCACCGCGCTGATGCCGGCCTGCACAGCGGGGTCGGTGACCTTCCGCCCCGCCGGGGGTGCGAAGACGATGCTGGCGCTCGACCCACTCGCCGCCGGGAAGCGGGCACTGAGGGTGTCGATCGCTTGCTGCGACTCGGTCCCAGGCAGCGTGAACTTGTTGTCTGTCGGACCGCTGAACATGGCCGCCGCCGCGCCGACGATGGCGATCAGCACCACCCACCCGGCAATGACGGAGTAGTGCCGACGGAATGCCCAACGACCGAGCCGCGCGAGCGTGGTGGCCACGTGTTCCTCCAGAACAGTTCTTGGTTGGTCAGCTGGCGATGGTGCGCAAGGCGGTGGCCAATAGGGCCGGGCCTAGCTGGTCGTTGGGAACCTCGGGTAGAGCCATGGCTGTCTCACACACACCGGCCAAGGCCACCCGTGCGGCGACCTGCTCCTGCAGCGGTGAGCCGGCCGCCAGGAACAGCGCAAGAACCTGGTCTGCGCACGCCGCCAGCCGGATCATCGGCTCCGCCTGGTCCAAGCGCTGGCCGTGATGAAGTAGCAGGTAGGCCTCGTGCTTGTGGTGCAGCACCAGGTCCACGAGCCCCGCCATCCGGTCTGCGCGTGGCTGTTGCTGCGCGACGGCGATGAAGTCCTGAAGACGCGCCAGCGGCTCCAGGAGCGCCTCGGCCAGCAGCGCATCCTTGGACGAGAAGTGGTACAGCAGAGCAGATTTGGAGTATCCGACGGCGGCAGCGATCTCGTTGAGCGTGGTCGCCTCATACCCATTAGTGACGAACAGCTGCAGCGCACATGCTCGGATCTCGGCCAGCACCTCGTGCTTGCTCGTGCGAGGCATGCGGCTCCCCTGCCGTGCGAAGCGGTTGCGTGGACCGTTTCACCGTACGGCCAGCACTGACCGCTTGGTCCAATACTGACCGTGAGGTCAGACACACCCGCCGAGCCGCGAGCCGGGTCACACGTCGGCGATCACCGAGAAGTCCTCACCACCACGGCCATCCTGCTGGGCTGATTCGAGCGCATCGTGGACCGCCTGCACGGCGTGCAGCCCAAGGGTGCCGGACAGGATCAGCTCCATGTCCTTGTGCAAGGCATCGGCGGTGAACTCGGCTGGTTCGAAGTCCCGCTCGGAGAGTTGCCGCTTCTTCGCCGCGACGGCCGGTGCCAGAATCGACCCGGCCAGCAGGGACAGCGCGAGGTCGCGGTCCAAGCCCGCGTCGGACGCGAACTGCAGCGCCTCCGCCACCCCTTCCACGGCCACCGCCAAGGCCAGGTTCGCCACCAGCTTGCCCGCCGCCGCCTCGCGCTGAGTGCCGAACTCCCTGATCTTCGCGGGATCCCCCCACAGCAGCGCCAGCTCACTGGCTGCGGCTACGTCGTCGGCTGCGCCGCCGAGGAGCACCCCGAGCTCGCCCCGTTCCGCAGGGACCATCGAGCCGAGCACAGGTCCGGCCACGTAGCGGAGACCGTGCTCCCTGGCCGCGGCGGCGAACCTGTCGGCGTCATCAGGCCCCACTGTGGTGACGTCGAGCCATAAGGTCCCCTCCGGCAGGAGGTTGGGCCCGATCACCGTCTCCCGCACCGCGGGAGGGCCGAACAGCACACTGACCACCGCATCGGCGCCCTGTATGGCGTCGTGCGCAGTGTCGGCGGCTCGCGCACCCGCCACCACCAGCGCGGCAGTGCGGTCCGGAGTGCGGTTCCATGCCGTCAACTCGTGACCGGCAGCAAGCAGGTGCCTGCCCAGCTGCGTCCCCATCAAACCCGTTCCGAGCAGCGCGATCCGCACAGCCTGAGCTCCCTTCGTCATGAACGTATCCGTCGGTCGCCCCATTGTTCACGCCGACGCCGTCGCACGCGACAGCCAACACTTTTTCTATGGACGTCCTAGCATTAATTACTGGGACGTCCTACTGTTAACCGCATGTCTGATACCGATGCACCCGCCTTACACGTCCCTGTCAACCCGGTGCGGTTCGTCACCGCCGCAAGCTTGTTCGATGGGCACGATGCCTCGATCAACATCATGCGGCGGGTGCTGCAGGTGCAGGGGGCGGAGGTGGTGCACCTGGGCCATGACCGCAGTGTGGAGGCGGTGGTGACGGCGGCGCTGCAGGAAGACGCGCAGGGGGTGGCCGTCTCGTCTTACCAGGGTGGGCACGTGGAGTACTTCAGCTACCTCGTGGAGCGCCTCCGCGAGGTCGGCGCGGGCCACGTGCAGGTCTTCGGCGGGGGCGGCGGCGTGATCGTGGCCGAGGAGATCGAGCTTTTGGCCAGTCGCGGGGTGACCATTTTTGCGCCCGAGGACGGTCAGCGCCTTGGCCTGCCCGGCATGATCAACGAGCTGATCGCCAAGTGCGATGTCGACCTGACGACGGACGGCCCCGACACCGATGCGTTGTTCGCCGGAGATCCGGCGGCCTTGGCGCGGGCGATCACGGTGCTGGAGGCCGGCGTCTCGCCGGAGCTCGCGCAGCAGGTGACCGACGCTGCAGCGAGTCGGACCGTTCCCGTGCTGGGCATCACCGGCACCGGCGGCTCCGGAAAGTCCTCCCTCACCGACGAGTTGCTGCGTCGACTGCGCCTGGACAACGAGGACAAGCTGCGGATCGCGGTGCTCGCCATCGACCCGACCCGTCGGCGCGGCGGTGGTGCGCTGCTGGGCGACCGGATCCGGATGAACGCCCTGGACTCGGGAGAGGGCGGGACGACGTTCTTCCGCTCCATGGCCACCCGGACTGCCGGCGCCGAGGTCCCCGAGCACCTGTCCGACATCATCGCCGCCTGCAAGGGTGCTGGCTTCGACCTGGTGATCGTGGAGACCCCCGGAATCGGGCAGGGCGACGCGGCCATCGTGGAGTTCTGCGACACCTCGCTGTACGTGATGACCCCGGAGTTCGGTGCCGCCTCCCAGCTGGAGAAGATCGACATGCTCGACTTCGCCGACGTGGTGGCCATCAACAAGTTCGAACGTCGCGGCGCCGAAGACGCCCGCCGCGACGTCGCCCGGCAGCTGGTCCGCAACCGGGAGGCTTTCGGCGTCTCCTGGGAGGACATGCCGGTGTACGGCACCAGCGCCGCCCGCTTCAACGACGACGGCGTCAGCGCGTTGTACCAGAAGTTGCGGGCGTTGTTGGCCGAGCAGGGTGTGCCGTTCGGCGAGGGGGTACTTCCCGAGGTCGACGTGGTGGCCTCCTCCGGGCTCACCAGCGCCATCCCGGCGAACCGGGCGCGCTACCTGGCAGACATCACCGATGCCGTCCGCGGCTATCACGCCAGCACCGCCCGCAACGCCGAGCTGGCCCGCCGTCGCCAGCACTTGCGCACTGCTGCCGAGTTGCTCGACGGTGACGCGTCCCGCCAAGCCGAGGCACTGCGGGACGCCGCCGAGCTCGATCGTGAGGTGGCCACGCTGCTGCAAGCGTGGCCGGAGCGGGTGACCGAGTACTCCGGCGAGGAGCTGGTGTATTCCGTGCGGGGCAGGGAGATCCACACCCCGCTACGCCGTCCCACGCTGTCCGGCAACTCGGTGCCCCGGGTGGCGCTACCCCGGACCCAGGACGATGGCGAGCTGGTGAGCTTCTTACGTCGGGAGAATCTGCCCGGCTACTTCCCGTTCACCGCGGGGGTATTCCCGTTCAAACGCCAGGGTGAGGCACCGGCGCGGATGTTCGCCGGGGAGGGCGACGCCTTCCGCACCAACCGGCGCTTCCAGCTGCTCTCGGAGGGCAACGAGGCCACCCGGTTGTCCACCGCGTTCGACTCGGTGACCCTGTACGGGCGCAATCC
>JALYVL010000168.1 GCA_030853285.1 Actinomycetota bacterium
CCAACACGCCGACGACTCTCGATTTTGTCGGTGGGCGCTGGTAGACATCGACCAGACGTTCGATTCGAACGGTCGTTCGACTCTAGGAGGCCGGAAATGCTCGCTCTCGATGAATCTCGCGCAATCAAACCGCGGCGCGTCTGCCCATCCCCCGCGTCAGTGCCCCGTGTTCGTACGCTGGCCGCGCGCCCGCATGAGGTGGCTCGACGTCGTCCGGCCGGCCGTTTCGTGAAGTACGGTTCTGCGGTTGCCGCCCCTCGGCCGACGCTTCCCCCTTCTCGGCCGGCGCCGTCACCGCTCCGGGTACGAGTGCGGGTGGCCGTCGCCTGTGCACTGCTGCTCGTGGTTACCGCTGGCGCGGTGTGCGGTCTCGCTTCGCTGGCGGGTGGCGAGGCCGCAGCCGTGCCGGTGCAGACGGGCGTTGTTCAGGTTCACCAGGGCGAAACGTTGTCGGAGCTCGCAGCCCGGGTGGCTCCTGGTGCTCCGAGCTCGGACGTGGTTCAGCGGATTGTGCAGCTCAATGCGCTGGGCGGAGTCTCGGTTCGGGCGGGCCAGACGCTGGTGGTCCCGCTGCGCGAGCACGCCGCACGCTAGCAGCAAACCGACGCGTGGGGGCGACACGCCGACTGGGCCGCCGTCTCGAGAGATTTGTGCTTGAGGCTTGCGTCCGGCGAGGGGGAGGATTACCTTCAGTACCACAACATCTAGTAGTTACATAGATGTGGTTAGTCCACAGGTTGGGTTCGCTCTGTGTAGCAGTGTCCACAGCTTGTGCACCGTTTTGTCCACACAGCTCGCGCCAGCGCGATGCTTACCGCCGCGTACCTTTGACGAAAGGGGGAGGGATGCACTGTCCGTTCTGTCGGCATTCCGACTCCCGCGTCGTTGACTCCCGCGAAGCCGAGGAAGGTCAGGCGATCCGGCGACGCCGGTCGTGCCAGGAGTGCGGTCGACGCTTCACCACCGTGGAGACGGCCGTCCTGGCCGTGGTCAAACGCAGCGGCGTCACCGAGCCGTTCAGCAGAGACAAGGTGGTCAGCGGCGTACGCCGCGCCTGCCAGGGCCGACCGGTGGATGCCGACGCGCTCAGCCAGCTGGCGCAGCAGGTCGAGGAACAGGTCCGGGCAGCAGGCGCAGCCGAAATCGGCAGCCACGAGGTTGGACTGGCGATCCTGGGTCCGCTGCGCGAGCTCGACGAGGTCGCCTACCTGCGGTTCGCTTCGGTCTACCGCTCCTTCACCTCGGCCGAGGATTTCGAGAAGGAGATCAACGCACTTCGTGCGCATCAGCCACCGCTCAGCACTGACGCCTGAACCCCCGCTTGAGTTTCACCCGATACCCCCGCGACCCCAGTGAGAAAGAGGCCACCCGCATGACCGAGACCGTCGGAGCCCGCACAGTCGGCAACAGCCCGGGGGAGTCCCACGACGCCGGCCGCAAGCTGGGCCTGCGGATGGAGCGGGTCTACACCACCGAGGGGGTGCACCCCTACGAGGAGGTGACCTGGGCTCGCCGCGACGTAGTGATGACCAACTGGCGTGACGGCACGGTCAACTTCGAGCAGCGCGGCGTGGAGTTCCCCGACAGTTGGTCGCTCAACGCGGTGAACATCGTGACCAGCAAGTACTTCCGTGGCGCAGCAGGATCCGAGACGCGCGAGCAGAGCCTGCGGCAGCTGCTGGACCGGGTTGTCGGCAGCTACACCCGGGCCGGCCTGGACAACGGGTACTTCGCGAGCGAGACCGACGCGGAGATCTTCTCCCATGAGCTGACCTGGATGCTGCTGCACCAGGTGTTCAGCTTTAACTCCCCGGTGTGGTTCAACGTGGGAACTGCTTCGCCGCAGCAGGTGAGCGCTTGCTTCATTCTCTCCGTGGACGACACCATGGACTCCATCCTGAACTGGTACAAGGAAGAGGGGATGATCTTCAAGGGCGGCTCCGGCGCTGGCCTGAACCTCTCCCGGATCCGCTCGTCCAAGGAGCTGCTGTCCTCCGGTGGCACGGCCTCGGGGCCGGTCAGCTTCATGCGCGGTGCGGACGCGTCGGCGGGAACCATCAAGTCCGGTGGCGCCACGCGGCGTGCGGCCAAGATGGTGGTGCTCGACGTCGACCACCCCGACATCCAAGAATTCGTGGAGACCAAGGCCCGCGAGGAGAACAAGATCCGGGTGCTGCGCGACGCCGGGTACGACATGGACCTCGGCGGGACCGACATCACCAGCGTGCAATACCAGAACGCCAACAACTCGGTTCGGGTGACCGACGACTTCATGCACGCGGTGGAGAGCGGCGCCGAGTTCGGCCTGCGGGCCCGCGACAGTGGTGAGGTCATCGAGACCGTCGACGCCAAGACACTGTTCCGCTCGATCTCCACGGCAGCGTGGGAGTGCGCTGACCCGGGCATCCAGTACGACGGGACCATCAACGACTGGCACACCTGCCCCGAGTCGGGCCGGATCAGCGCATCCAACCCGTGCAGCGAGTACATGCACCTGGACAACTCGAGCTGCAACCTGGCGTCGCTGAACCTGATGAAGTTTCTCACCGACGACGGTGGCTTCGACGCCGCCACGTTTGGCAAAGCGGTCGAGCTGATCATCACCGCAATGGACATCTCCATCTGCTTCGCCGACTTCCCGACCGCCCCGATCGGGGATACCACCCGAAAGTTCCGTCAGCTGGGTATCGGTTACGCGAACCTGGGTGCGCTGCTGATGGCCACCGGACACGCCTACGACTCCGACGGTGGACGTGCCTTGGCTGCGGTCATCACCTCGCTGATGACGGGCGTGGCCTACAAGCGCTCGGCTGAGCTGGCCGGAGTCGTGGGGCCCTACGAGGGCTACGCCCGCAACGCCGAGGCCCACCAGCGGGTGATGCGTAAACACGCTGCCGCCAACGACCTGGTGCGCACCGTGCACGGCACCGACGCCGCGGTGCACAAGGCTGCCACCAGGGCGTGGCAGGAGGGTCTCAAGGTCGGGGAGCGCAACGGCTGGCGCAACGCCCAGGCCAGCGTGCTCGCCCCCACCGGCACGATCGGCTTCATGATGGACTGCGACACCACGGGCATCGAGCCGGACTTCTCGCTGGTCAAGTTCAAGAAGCTGGTCGGCGGCGGCTCCATGCAGATCGTCAACCAGACGGTGCCCCGCGCGCTGAGCTCCCTGGGGTACCAGGCGGAGCAGGTCGAGGCGATCGTCGAGCACATCGCCGCCAAGGGCCACGTCATCGACGCGCCCGGGTTGCGGCCCGAGCACTACGCAGTGTTCGACTGCGCGATGGGGGAGCGGGCCATTGCCCCGATGGGTCACGTGCGGATGATGGCGGCGGCGCAGCCGTTCCTGTCCGGTGCCATCTCCAAGACGGTGAACATGCCGGAGACGGCCACCGTCGAAGAGGTCGAGGGCATCTACTTCGACAGCTGGAAGCTGGGTATCAAGGCGCTGGCGATCTACCGCGACAACTGCAAGGTCGGCCAGCCGCTGTCCTCGGGGTCCTCCGGTTCGGCGAGCTCGAACAAGACTGCCGTCGCCGAGTTCATTGCCGCCGGGCCGACGCGCAAGCGGCTGCCGAAGAAGCGCAGCGGTCAGACGGTGTCCTTCGCGGTCGGCGGAGCCGAGGGATACGTCACCGCGGGCAACTACCCCGACGACGGCCTCGGCGAGATCTTCGTCAAGATGAGCAAGCAAGGCTCGACGCTCTCCGGTGTGATGGACGCGTTTTCGATGGCGATCTCCATCGCGCTGCAGTACGGCGTTCCGTTGGAGACCTACGTTTCGAAGTTCGTGAACATGCGCTTCGAACCGTCCGGGATGACCGACGACCCGGACGTGCGGATCGCGACCTCGGTGGTGGACTACCTGTTCCGCAGGCTGGCGCTGGATCACCTTTCGCGCGAGAAGCGGGCAGAGTTGGGCATCTTCTCCGCGGAAGAGCGATCGGCGCAGGTTGCGGCCGCCGACTACGGAACCGGTGCTGCGGCCGAGGTGGACCTGGACGGGCTGCGTTCCGGTGTGGGCACTGCACCGACGGTGGACCCCACCGAGGTGGCGTTGGCCTCGCCCGCGCCGGCAGAGGTCGGCAGCTCCGCGGAGCTGTTGGAGCTGGTGATGGGAATGGCCACCGATGCGCCGCTGTGCTTCACCTGCGGCACCAAGATGCGTCCGGCCGGCAGCTGCTACGTCTGCGAGGGATGCGGCTCCACCAGCGGCTGCAGCTGATGCCAGAACTCGCATGATCGCGTTTGCGGGCGGCATCGGCAGTCATACAGGTTCGCGGATGGCAAATCTGCGTCCGACTTAGCCTGTTTCGCTGGCTGTGGTTGTGCCACCGCTGCTCGCCTGCCCCGGTGGACAGTAGTGACCGAGCTCAGGCTGCTCCCCGTTGCGGCACACTGAAGCCGTGCGTCTTCTGCTCATCGCCGACACCCATCTGCCGCGGCGCGCCCGCGGCCTGCCCAAGCAGGTTTGGGCCGAGGTAGGG
>JALYVL010000169.1 GCA_030853285.1 Actinomycetota bacterium
GGTCGCGATCGCCACGTTGTACCGCTATTTCCCGTCCAAGACTCACCTCTTCGTGAGCGTCATGCTCAGCGAGATCGCCAAGATGAGCCACAATCTGGAGCGCCGCAGCGGTCGGCTCGCCGAGCTGGGACCCATTGATTCGGCGACCGACGCGCTGATCCGCGCGTTGCGCGCGCTGCACCGCCATCCGCGGGTGGCGTCATCGATGATCTATGCAGCCAATGCTGCACACGTGTCGCGGTTACCCGGAGTGCAGCGGGTCGACAACAGCTTCGAGGCGGTACTGCTCGCGTCCACGCACGTGCATGAGCCGACTGAACACGATGTGGTGGTTCTCCGATTACTGCAACAGCAGTGGTTTGCCATCGTGCAGTCCTGTCTCAGTGGACTGGTCACGCTCCAACGCGCCGAGTTCGACGTGCGACTCGCGTGCGAGTTGTTGCTGATACCGCTGTCCTCGGTGCATCGGGAGTCCGGTCTGCAGTGACGACTGCCGCGTCACCTCGAATGATCAATTCGCCGGTGGACGCTAGTTGGCGAAGAGTCTGTCCTGACCGTCCTGGTTGAGAATTGACAGCCGGAGGGTCGCGGTGCCTGCTGCGGGTGGTGCACCACCCGCAGCAGGAGCGCCGACTACACCGCCCGACCGAACGCGCACCTGTCTCGTGCTCAGGTTTGGTCGTGAGTCGCGTCCTCGTAGTGGACCACGAGGTGGGACGGGCTGTGATCGCCGTTGTAGACGACCGCGGCGGAAGCGAGGACGGGGACGGGGGTGCCGTCGGTGGTGCGCAGCTGGGTGCGTCGGCGGGTGATCGCCGCACCACCGGCGAGCAAATGGTCGATGGCGGCCTTGGCGGCCTCGAAGCGCTCGGGCACAACGCGGTCCTTGAGGGTGTTCCCGACCAGCTCGGTGGTGCTGGAGTGCAGTAGCTGCGCGAGTGCGGGGTTGACCAGCAGCAGCTGTCCGTCGACGTCGGTGATGGCCATCCCGATGGGGGAGTGATCGAACGCGCTGTGGAAGTCGCTGAAACTCCCGCTGCCTGCCTTCTCGGTGAGGTCGGTGACGGGGTGGGCGGTGTGGGCCTGGACAAAGCTCACGGCGACGTCGCGGAGCTTGATGTTGTGCTGTTGGGACTGGGTACGCAGCATCGCGAACGCCTGATCGGCTGCGATCTGGTGCACGGCCATGAGAATGCCTTTGGCTTGCTCGATCGCCGCCCGGTTGCGCATGCCCTCCTTGAGTTGGGTCACCTGCTGGTCGGCGGTGTGGCCGACGGCGTAGTCGGCAAGTCCGTGGTTGAGAAACTCCTCGATCACGGTAAGAAAGTCCTCCGTGTATTCGTCGGTGCTGGGCGGGGCGCTGCCGTAGAGGTTGAGCGAACCCTTCGGACTGGGGTCACCGGACAGCGGGGCAGCCAGGAAAGACCGAAGGTTGGCGCCCTCGGTGGCGGCGGCGAGGCCTGGCCACCGTTCACTGACCTCGGCGTCGCTAAGGGTTACTCGCTCTTGGGTGCGCATGGCGTGCAAGCACGGACCGTCGTTCAGGGTGTACTGGTGTTCATCGAAGGCCAAGGCCCGCTCATCAGTGTGGGCGGCGGTCAGGGGGTTGCCGTCGAGTTGGGTGGTGACACTGCACCAGTCGACCTGGGGTAGAAACCGGACCGCCAGGTGCGCAGCGGAGCTGAGAACCTCCACCAGCTCGTCCTCGGTCCGCACCGGCTGGTACAGCTGGGCGATCGTTTGGGCCATGGCATCAGGCCGAGCCGCCATGGCCCGCTGGAACGCCGCCGACGGCGGTGGGACGTCATCGAATTTCGGTAGTGTGCCGGCAGCCGTGTCAGCCATCAGAGTTTCCTTGCTGCCCGTTGGGCGCCTCGAGTAACGCTGCCCTCTTCAGGTGAGTGCGTACTCGGGCACCCGGTAGTGGGGTACGCCTGCGCGGACACTGTGCACGATAGTCCGCGAGGCCAGCTCCGGAGCGCGTGAAAGCGGCAGTGCAGCCCTCCAGTACGGCGTCAGCGACCCTGCGTGCGGCGTTGGCCGCCTCGGCGTGCACCTTGAGCCGCGTTGCGGCCGTGTCCGACGCTGCCTCCGCCAACCCCGCCGCGCCGCCCTGCGCCGCGGCTGACCTGCGGTTGGGCGGCGACGGGAGCCATCACCGGGGTGCCGCTGGGGGTCCGAGCGCCAGTGATCCGAGCGAGCTCCGTGTCGCCGGCGCGCACCGTGGTGCTGATCGCCTTGACCCCGGCCTTGCGGGTCATGGTCTCCACGTCGCGCCGCTCCGGGTGGGTCACCAGCGTGACGACGATGCCCTGGTCACCGGCGCGAGCGGTGCGCCCGGCGCGGTGCAGGTAGTCCTTGGGGTCGGCGGGCGGATCGACGTGTACGACCAGGCTCACGTCGTCGACGTGAATGCCGCGAGCCGCCACGTCGGTGGCGACCAGCACAGGGGTGGTGCCGTTCTTGAAGGCATCCAGGGTGCGGGTGCGGTTGTTCTGCGCCTTACCGCCGTGCAACGCACCGGCCATCGCCCCGGTGGCGCGCAGCTGCTTGGCCAGGCGATCGACCCCGTGCTTGGTACGGACGAACATGATGGTGCGGCCCTCGCGGGCGGCGACGTGGGCCACGATGTTCTTCTTGTCGTCCGGGTCGATCATCAGCAGGTGGTGTTCCATGGTGGTCACACTGGCCGAGGACGGCGCGGTCGAGTGGGTGACCGGGTTGGTCATGTATCGCTTGACAATCTTGTCGACCTCGCCGTCCAGGGTCGCGGAGAACAGCAGCCGCTGCCCCTTCGGCGTCTTGTCCAGCAGCTTGGTCACCTGCGGCAGGAAACCCATGTCCGCCATGTGGTCGGCCTCGTCCAGGGTGGTGATCACCACGTCGCCGAGGTCGGCCGTGCGTTGCTGTAGGTGGTCGGCCAGGCGACCGGGGGTGGCGACCAGCAGGTCGATACCGCGGCTCAGCTGCTCGATCTGGCGGCCCATGGACACGCCGCCGACCACGGTGCCGACGCGGAGCCCCAGTGCCGTGGCCAGCGGTGCGAGTTCGTCGCTGACCTGGGAGGCGAGCTCGCGGGTGGGTACCAGCACCAAGCCGCGCGGACGTCTGGGCGAACTCTTGGCACCGGCGAGCTTGGTCAGCATGGGCAGACCGAAGGCCAGGGTCTTGCCCGAGCCGGTCTGGGCGCGGCCGAGCACGTCGCGTCCGGCGAGAGAGTCGGGAATGGTCACGGTCTGGATCGCGAACGGGGCGATTTTGCCCTGGGCGAGCAACGCCGTGACGAGCGGCTCGGGCAGCCCGATGTCGGCGAAAGTGGCGTCCGCGCGGGCGGTTTCGTTCTCGGCGACGACGATCTGGGATTCGACGGCGGCGCGGGGGGCTCCTGCCGGGCGACGGCCGCCACGGCGGCGTGCGGCGGATGTGGGTGCAGACACGGGTGTACCTCCGGTACGTGGTTACGTCCCGATGGCACACACACGGTGTGGACAGTCACGAGGACGTCGCGCAAGGACCTCAACGGCCGGTGCAGCGGTGGGGGCTTCTCAGGAGATTCAGACTGACGCAGAACCCGGTCCCAAGGTTAGGGATGCTTACCTTTTCTCTACAGTACAGGCTCGGTGCCCAGACCGGGATAGGTGAGAGGCCGCTCACGCTCGAGCACGTGCGGGAAGGACGGTGTCGGATGAGCCTGCGAGCAGACACGTCCGCAGGCACCGCGTCGGACAAGGGTCTGCGCACAGGTGCCCTGGGCATGGCCTCCAGCGTGGTCATCGCCGTCGCCTCCACCGCCCCGGCCTACAGTCTCGCCGCCACTTTGGGACTCGTGGTGCTCGCGGTCGGCTTGCAGTCGCCGGTCATCGTCGTGCTGGCCTTCGTGCCGATTCTGTGCACCGCGCTGGGCTACAAGGAGCTCAACGAGATCGACGCGGACTGTGGCACCACGTTCACTTGGGCCGCACGGGCATTCGGGCCCTACACCGCGTGGATGGGTGGCTGGGCCATCGTCGCGGCTGACGTGTTGGTGATGGCCAGCTTGGCCCAGATCGCGGGTCAGTACAGCTTCTTGGTCGTCGGCGCAGAGGGCATTGGACACAACGCCACCAGTGGATGGGTGTTGGCGGTCGGCGTGGGGTTCATCGCGGTAATGACTTGGCTGTGTGTCCGCGGACTCGACGTCTCCGCTCGGGTGCAGCGGGTATTGCTCACCGTCGAGGTGGTGATGCTGCTCGTCTTCGCCGCGGTCGCCTTGGTGCGGGTGTATCTCGGGTCCGCGCCTGCCGGCTCGGTGCACCCGTCGTGGAGTTGGTTCAACCCGATGGAGATCGACTCGCCGTCGTCCTTTGTGGAAGCCATTCTGCTGATGGTGTTCATCTACTGGGGCTGGGACTCCAGTGTGTCCATCAACGAGGAGACGCGGGACAGCACGCGCACCCCTGGGCGCGCCGCGGTGGTGTCCACGGTGCTGCTC
>JALYVL010000170.1 GCA_030853285.1 Actinomycetota bacterium
CTGATGGCCTGCTGAATCTTCGCCGGGTCGCCGTTCTCCGTACCGAAGGTTTCCACGAACAGCCCGACGGGCGCCGCTTTGCCGATGGCGTAGGCCACTTGCACCTCGATACGCTGGGCCAGCCCGGCCGCCACTGCGTTCTTGGCCACCCAGCGCATCGCATACGCGGCGGAGCGGTCCACCTTGGAGGGGTCCTTGCCGGAGAAGGCGCCGCCGCCGTGGCGCGCCATACCACCGTAGGTGTCCACGATGATCTTGCGACCGGTGAGCCCTGCATCGCCCATCGGGCCGCCCAGGACGAATTTGCCCGTCGGGTTCACCAGCAGCCGCACGTCGGAGGTGTCCAGGCTCTCCACGCCGAGCTCGGCCAGCGCCACATCCACCACGTGTTGCTTGATGTCGGGGGCGAGCATGCCATCCAGGTCGATGTCCGCGGCGTGCTGGGTGGAGAGGACCACGGTGTCCAGCCGGACGGCCTGCTCACCGGCGTACTCGATGGTGACCTGCGTCTTGCCGTCCGGGCGCAGATAGGGCAGCACGCCGGTCTTGCGCACCTCGGTGAGGCGGCGGGACAACCGGTGGGCCAGTGCGATGGGCAGCGGCATCAACTCAGGGGTGTCCTGGCAGGCGTAGCCGAACATCAACCCCTGGTCGCCGGCACCCTGGCGGTCGATCGCGTCCTCGGACAGTCCCTCGACCCGCGCCTCGTAGGCGTCGTCCACCCCCTGGGCGATGTCCGCGCTCTGCTGACCGATGGAGATGCTGACCCCGCAGGAGCGACCGTCGAAGCCCTTGGTGGACGAGTCGTAGCCGACCTCGAGGATCCGTTCCCGGACGATGTCGGCGATCGGTACGTAGGACCTGGTGGTCACCTCGCCCGCGACGTGCACCAGCCCCGTGGTGACCATGGTCTCCACCGCCACCCGACTGGCCGGGTCCTTCGCCAACATCGCGTCCAGGATGGAGTCGCTGATCGCGTCGCAGATCTTGTCGGGGTGACCCTCGGTGACTGACTCGCTGGTGAACAGACGGCGGCCGGACTGGGTCACAAGGTTGTCCTCTCGGGTGGGGGAAGGTCGGGGGAGAACTCTAGTGCGCAGAGGTGGGCAGCTCGGCAACGACGTCGAGCACCCGGCTGGCCAGCAGCGCCTTCGAGCCGGGTCCCAAAACTAGTTCAGTGCCGTCCGAGCCGAGCAACCAGCCGTCGTTGCTGTCCACCTCGAAGGCTTTCCCGTCGCCGACCGCGTTGACCACGAGCAGGTCGCATCCCTTGCGGGCGAGCTTGGCCCTGGCGTGGTGCAGCACGTCACCGTGCGCATCACCGGTCTCTGCGGCGAACCCGACGATCACCTGGCCAGCCGAGCGCACGCTTGCGCTTCGGGCAGCAACGAGCTCGGCCAGCACGTCGGCGTTGCGGGTGAGCGCGATGCTGTCCGGCTCGTCGGCACCTTTCTTGATCTTGCAGGCGGCGACGGTTGCCGGCCGGAAGTCGGCGACGGCGGCCGCCATCACCACCACGTCGGCGTCGGCGGCATGGTGGTGCATCGCCGCACGCAGCTGCTCAGCGGTGGATACCTCCACCATGTCCACGGCGGCGGGCGCAGTCAGCCCGGCCGTGTGCCCGGCCACCAGCGTGACCCGAGCGCCCCGTTGCGCCGCCACGCGCGCCACTGCGTAGCCCTGCTTACCGGAGCTGCGGTTGCCCAGGTAACGCACCGGGTCCAGGGGCTCACGGGTGCCGCCGGCCGACACCACGACGTGGCGACCGACCAGGTCGCGGGGCAGGGCGTCACTTCGCTCCTGCAGCAACGATGCGAACGCGTAGATCTCGGCCGCATCGGGTAGGCGCCCGGCCCCGGTGTCCGCACCGGTCAGCCGACCGCGAGCCGGTTCGAGCACGACCACCCCGCGCGACCGCAGCAGGGTCACGTTGTCCACGGTGGCGGGGTGCTCCCACATTTCGGTGTGCATCGCCGGGGCCAGCAGCACCGGGCAGCGCGCGGTGAGCAGGGTGGCGGTGAGCAGGTCGTCGGCCCGGCCATGAGCCAGGCGGGCCATCAGGTCGGCGGTGGCCGGTGCGACCACGATGAGCTCGGCGTCCTGGCCGATCCGCACGTGCGGGACCTCGGGCACATCGGTGAACACCCCGGTCTGCACGGGCTGACCGGAGAGCGCCTCGAAGGTGGCGGCCCCGACGAACTGCAACGCTGCCTCGGTGGGGACAACCCGGACGCGGTGACCGCTCTCGGTGAGCCGTCGCAGCAACTCGCAGGCCTTGTACGCAGCGATCCCCCCGCCGACGCCGAGCACCACGGACGGGCGGTCGGCGCTCGGGCGGCCGGCGCTCACTCGCCTTCGGTGTGCTCGAGTGTGTCGGCGTAGATCTCGCGCATGGCGATGGACAGCGGCTTCTCCTGCGGGCCCGGCTCGACCAGCGGGCCGACGTACTCCAGCATTCCGTCGCCGAGCTGGGAGTAGTAGTCGTTGATCTGACGTGCTCGCTTCGCGGCGAAGATGACCAGCGCGTACTTGGAAGACGTGCGGGCGAGCAACTCGTCGATGGGCGGGTTGGTGATGCCCAGGGGTGTGTCGTACGCCTGTGCTGGGTCGGACTCGATCTGAGGGGTGCTCACTCAATGGCTCCTGCGCTGGTATCGGTGGGTGGAGCGTCTCGGCCGTCCGGGGTGGATGCGTCACTGCGCACGGAAGGGCCGACCAACAAGGCTACCAAGTCCGCCGCGGCACGCTGCACATTGGCATTCACCACGACCTGGTCGAACTCCCCCTGCGCGGCGAGCTCCTCGCGGGCGGTCTCCAGTCGGCGGGCAATCACTTCCGCCGGTTCGGTGCCCCTTCCGGTGAGTCGACGCACCAGGGTGTCCCAGTTGGGTGGCGCGAGAAACACCTGCACCGCCTCGGGCACCGACATCCGCAGGGCGCGTGCCCCGGCCAAATCGACCTCGACCAAGACCGGCCTTTGCTCGGCCAGGGCATGCTGTACCGGCAGTGCGGGCGTACCCGAGCGGTGCAGACCGCGATGGATCTCGGCCCACTCGAGCAGCTCCCCGTCGGCGATCATCCGGTCGAACTCGGCGGCGGTGACGAAATGGTAGTCACGGCCGTCGACCTCACCGGGCCGCGGCGCCCTCGTGGTGGCCGAAATACTGAAGTACAGCTCGGGAATGTCGGCCCGCAGCAAACGCACCACGCTGGTCTTGCCGACGGCGGAGGGACCGGACAGGACCACCAGTCGGCCCCTTGCCGTCGCCGCCATGCGCGCGGCTCAGGCTTGGTCGAACTTGGCGAGCAACGCCTTGCGCTGCCGCTCACCCAGACCACGCAAGCGGCGGGTGGGGGCGATCTCCAGCTCCGTCATGAGCTCCTGAGCCTTGACCTTGCCGACCTTCGGTAGCGCCTCCAGTAGTGCGGAAACCTTCATCTTGCCCAGAATTTCGTCGCTCTCGGCGTCGTGCAGCACCTGCTTGAGGTCGGTGCCACCGCGCTTGAGCCGCTCCTTGAGCTCGGCCCGAACGCGTCGAGCGACCGCCGCCTTCTCCAGAGCGGCAGTTCGCTGCTCAGCGGTGAGCTGAGGAAGGGCCACGGGTTCCTCCGTCTTGAGTTCTGGCGAATGCCGCTGGTGTGCCAGCAGCAGCGACGACCGTACCGAGGTGGCGTGACCGGGCTCAACCCGCCCCCGACCCGGCGGCGTGGATACGTAGCCACTCCTCGAGCACCGCCACCGTCCGTGGGTTCGCTCGCTGCACGCTCTGTGGCACCTGCCCGAATGCGGTGCGCGGGATGGGGGACCTGTCGAGCCGTTCGGTCGCGTCGTAGCACCAGCGCAGGACGGCCACCCACGAGCCGTGTCGCTCGTCGTGGACGATCTGCTCAGCCCGGGCGAGCGCGTAGAGAACTTGGTCGCCGGCGGCGTACAGCCACACCAGGTCGCCAGCACGCATGCTGCGGTAACCCGAGCTGAGCGACCAGGTGATGGTGCCGTCGGCGTCCGCGCGCTCGCGGGGCCGGACGTTGCCGGGCACCAGCACCTCCTCCTCGGCACGTCCCACCCAGCACCCCCGGTGGGGGTTGGTCGGATAGAGCCAATGAGTGCTGGGCACAGCGCTCATGGAAGAGGACTCATGGCAGACGGTCTCACGGACAGTGCAACACCTGGGCCCGCGAGGGCGGGGGACGATAGGTGCACGCGTCGGGCACGATGTGCTGCACCGCCAGCGCCCACACGATGCAGCTGAGCAGCACCAACGCGGTGACCACCAGGACCACGAGCCGCATTTGAGCCGGTCGCACGGGGTCCCCTCTCAGACCATCGTAAATTGTTCGCTGTGGACCTGCTCGGGCGCGACCCCTCTGCGGGTGAGCCAACCCTCCACAGTGTCCATCATCGCCGGCGGTCCGCACACGAAGAACTGCCACTCCTCGTGCGGGCCAGGAAGGCTCTCGG
>JALYVL010000171.1 GCA_030853285.1 Actinomycetota bacterium
GAGGTGAACGCCTTCTCCTCCTCACCCGGCTCGTCCTGCTGCTTGTTCGCCTGAGCCAGCAGCGCCTCGTCGAAACCCTCCGGCTCGCGGTGCGGCTTGCCCAGCACGTGGTCGCGCTGGGCCTCCAGCTGGCTGGCCAGGTCCAGCAGCACGGGAACCGAGGGCAGGAATACGCTCGCGGTCTCACCCTTGCGGCGCGAACGGACGAAACGGCCGATGGCCTGGGCGAAGTACAGCGGGGTGGCCGCGGACGTGGCGTACACCCCGACCGCCAGCCTCGGTACGTCCACGCCCTCGCTCACCATGCGCACGGCGACCATCCAGCGCTCGGTGCCCGCGCCGAAGGCGGCGATCCGGGCGGACGAGCCCGGGTCGTCGGACAGGACCAACGCGGGCGCGGTGCCGGTCATGGCGGTGAGCAGCTCGGCGTAGGCCCTGGCCGTGGTCTGGTCGCTGGCGATCACGAGTCCACCGGCGTCGCTCAAACCTCCGGCACGCAGCTGGCTTAGTCGGGTGTCCGCCGCGTGCAGCACCGCGGGGATCCAGTCGCCGCCCGGGTCCAGTGCGGTGCGCCAGGCCCGTGCGGTCTGCTCAGCGGTCAGCGGCTCACCCAGGCGCGCGGTGAACTCCTCCCCGGCACTGGTGCGCCAGCGCGCCTCCCCGGAATAGGCCAGGAACACCACCGGGCGCACCACGCCGTCGGCCAACGCATCGGCATAGCCGTAGGAGTGATCGGCCTTGGAGCGGGCGAATCCGTCCCCGCCCGCCTCGTAGGTGACGAACGGGATCGGGCTGTCGTCGCTGCGGAACGGCGTGCCGGTCAACGCGAGCCTGCGCACCGCAGGCGTGAACGCCTCCTGGACGGCGTCCCCCCAGCTCTTGGCGTCACCACCGTGGTGGATCTCGTCCAAGATCACCAGGGTGCGCCGGTTCTCGGTGCGGGCCCGGTGCCGGAACGGGTGCGACGCGACCTGCGCGTACGTCACCACTACGCCCTGGTAGTCGCTGGAGGTCTGACCGGTCGAGTTGGAGAAACGGGAGTCCAGGGCAATGCCGGCCAGCGCGGCGGCAGCCGCCCACTGGTGCTTGAGGTGCTCGGTGGGCACCACGACGGTGATCTGCTCGATCGTGCGGTCGCGCAGCAACTCGGCGGCGACCCGCAGCCCGAAGGTCGTCTTGCCTGCCCCAGGGGTCGCGACGGCGAGGAAGTCGGTGGGCTTGGTGGCCAGGTACCGCGCGAGGGCCCGGCGCTGCCAGGCGCGCAGCGGCGCGGCGACCGGCTGGGCGTCGACGACGTCTCCGACGGCGTCGACATCGAGCACCGCGTCAACATCAAGCACGGCGTCCTCCCCCTTGTCCACCGAAGTGTCCGGCTGCCGCTGCGAGGGTAGTCGTCGACACCCGGTGGCGGCCGTCACCACTGGGCTGCCACCGCGACACGAACCGGCAAACTGGGTCGATCCGGCCTCCGTAGGGAATCCTGGGGGAGACATGGATGCGAACACCGGCAGCAACGGCGCGACGCGCGTGCAGGTGCGCCCCGCTGCACGCGGTCCCCTACGCCTGCTGTGGCGCACCGTCAGCAAGGCATGGGATGACTCCATCTTCGGCATGGCCGCGCAGGCCGCGTTCTGGCAGACCCTCTCCCTGCCCCCGCTGTTGCTTGGCCTGCTCGGCAGCATCGGCTACGTCGGCGCCTGGTTCGGGCCGGACACCGTGCGCATCGTGCAGTCCAAGATCATCACCTTTTCCTCGCGGGTGTTCAGCCCGTCGGTGGTGGACCAGATCATTGCTCCGACCGTGAGCGACGTGCTGCAGCGCGGGCGCGGCGACGTGGTGTCGATCGGGTTCGTGCTGTCGCTGTGGGCAGGGTCCTCGGCGGTGTCCTCGTTCGTCGACTCCATCGTGATCGCCCACGATCAGCACAACGAACGCAATCCGGTGTGGCAGCGGATCTTCGCGCTTTTGCTTTACGCCACGGGCCTGCTGCTGGCCGTGTTCACCATCCCCGTCGTCGCGCTGGGCCCCGGTTTGGTCACCGGGCGCCTGCCCGAGGGGTGGCGCGACACCGGTGAGACGTTGATCCAGTCGGTGTACTACCCCGCTGTCGGCCTCATCATCATCCTGGGGCTCACCACGCTGTACAAGTTCGCACTTCCCCGAACGCTGCCCTGGCACCGGCTGGTCCCCGGGGCGCTGTTCGCCGCGGTGTTCTTCATCATCGCCGCGGCCGTCCTGCGGGTGTACTTCACCTGGGTCACCAGCACGGGCTACACCTACGGCGCGCTCGCCAGCCCGATCGCCTATCTGTTGTTCACGTTCTTCATCGGCTTCGCCGTGGTGATCGGGGCTCAGTTCAACGCCGCCATCCAAACCTTCTGGCCCGCGAAGGCCACCCGTCTGGATCAGATGCGCGAACGCATCCAGCAGCGCAGCCGCGAGTCCACCACTGCCTCAGCCGGCGCCGATGCCAACCCCCCCTCGGGGCCGATCAGTACGCAATTCGCCCGCATCGGGGCACGCATCGCCACGCCACGCTCGCTCAGCTGCGCTCAGCCGGCGATCCCTGTCGTCGAGCCGGCTCAGTCCTCGCCGCCGCTGCGCAACCCGTCGTAGACCTTTTTGCAGTCCGGGCACACGGGTGAACCGGGCTTGGCCGAGCGGGTCACCGGGAACACCTCACCACACAGAGCGACGACGTGGGTGCCCATCACGGCGCTCTCCGCGATCTTGTTCTTCTTGACGTAATGGAAGACCTTCGGTGTGTCGTCACCGGTGGTCTCTCGCTCGCGGGTATCCGGCAGAACAGTCGTCTGTGTGCTCACGTATCCATGATGCCGCATCCGCCCAGTCCAGTCACGAGGTGCGGCGTCACTGGTCGATCACGTCGCGGTGCGAGGGCTCGATGGCGCGGCGATGAGCACCGTCGCCGTAGCGGTAGTGGTTGATCTCCTCGCGCTTGCGGGCCGGGCTGTCGTTGGCGATGAGCACCGCCATCCACGGCAGCGGGATGGACAGCACAATGATGCCCAGCGGCACCCACGGGCTTTGCGTCGCCGAGTAGACGATGGCCGCAATCACCAGGGCGGGTATGCGAAACGCCATCAGGATCGTGTACTTGCGCACCCGATCGTGGTGCTGCTCGTCATAAGAGCGCTGAGCCGCGGTGATGAGCACGGTGTCCGCGTGCGCCGCGCCCTTGCCGGTGGAGCCCTCGACTGCCATGGCTCCACTCTCCCACCAGCCCAGCCTCAGCGCACCCGCAGTGTCCGGCAACAATGCCTGCATGGCTGATCCCGTACTCCCCCAGCTGGTGCCGATCTGTGGCTCGCTGCGTGAGGCGCTCGGTCGGACCGGCTACGACGCGGATGGTGTCCTCGCGCTGCTCGGTGCCGACGCGCACGCGGCCCTGGGACGTGACGAAGTGGTACCGGTCCGACGCGCCGTTCGCGGCGGCGGCGAGCTTGCCACCCTGGTGCGGCTGTTCCTCCTCGGTGATGCCTGCCCGGCCGCTGAGGTGGCAGCGGCCGCTGGCCCCCCTTGCGCTGCCTGCGGCGGTCACCGCGGGCCTGATCGAGGCCGACGGGGCGGTCGTGCGGGCGGCGCTGGATGTGCGCCCGCTGGACACCGGCGCAGGCAGCCGATGGGTGGTCGCCGACCTCGAAGCCGGCCGATCCTCCGGCTTCGACCAGCGTGCCTATGTCCCCGGCGTGGGGCAGGCCTCGGTGTCGTTGCTGCGGACGGTGCCCACCGCGCCCGTCGGCTCGCTGCTCGACCTGGGCACCGGCTGCGGCGTGCAAGCGGTGCACGCCTACGGCCATGCCGCCTCCGTGACCGCCACCGACGTCAGTGCCCGAGCCATGGCCATGGCCCGGGCCACCTTCGCGCTGAACGCGATGCAGGTGGAGCTGCTCGAGGGCTCATGGTTCGAACCAGTCAACGGACGGCAGTTCGACCAGATCGTGGCCAACCCGCCGTTCGTCGTCGGGCCTGCGCAAATCCGCAACGTCTACCGGGACTCGGGGTTGAATTTGGATGGCGCCAGCGAGCTGGTGATCAGGTCCGCACCGCGCCACCTCGCCCCCGGCGGCACGGCCACGGTGCTGGCCTCCTGGGTCCACCTACGCGGACAGGACTGGCGCGAACGCGTGGCCTCGTGGGTGCCCGAGCACGGAGTGGACGCCTGGTTCGTGCAGCGCGACGTGGCCGATCCGGCGTTGTACGTGGGTACCTGGCTGCGCGATGGTGGCGTGGACCCGCGCTCCCCCGAAGGCGCGCGGCGCAGCGAGGGGTGGCTGGAACACTTCGCGCGCGCCGACGTTGAGGGCATCGGCTTCGGCTACGTCAGCCTGCGACGCACCGATGCACCCTCCGACGTGCTCGCTGAGGATCTGCTGCACGCCTACCCCGGCCCGCTGGGTCCGGAGGAGCTCGACTACCTCAAACGGGTGGCGTGGC
>JALYVL010000172.1 GCA_030853285.1 Actinomycetota bacterium
GGGCCGACGGGGTCCTGGCGCTACGGACAGCGGCCGAGGCACTGGAGCTCGCGGGAGTCGGCGCGTGATCCTGGACATGAGCTGGGCTCAGGCGCTGACCTTGGGACTTGTCCAGGGCCTCACCGAATTCCTCCCGATCTCCTCCTCCGCCCACCTGCGGATCGTCTCCGGCATCTTCTACGGCCACGACACCGGCGCCTCCTTCACCGCGGTCACTCAGCTGGGCACCGAGGCCGCAGTGCTCATCTACTTCCTCCGCGACATCGTCCGCATCGTCGCCGCCTGGCTGCGCGGGTTCACCAACGCCGCCGTCCGCAAGAGCTTGGACTACCCGGATGGCCTGGTACGTCATCATCGGCACCGTTCCCGTCGGGGTGCTGGGGCTGCTGTTCAAGGACCAGATCCGCACCGGTGCCCGCAACCTCTGGTTGATCGCCACGACGCTGATCCTGTTCGCGTTGGTCCTGGCCGCTGCGGAGCGCTACAGCGTCAAGAAGCGGCCGGTGGAGCAGCTGACCCTGCGCGACGGGATCGTGATGGGCTCTGCCCAGGCCCTCGCCCTGATCCCGGGAGTGTCCCGCTCCGGTGGCACCATCACCGCGGGACTGTTCCTCGGCTTGACCCGCGAGGCGGCCGCCAGATACTCGTTCCTGCTGGCCATCCCGGCCGTGCTGGCTTCCGGGCTGTTCAGCCTGCCGGACGCATTCGCCCCCGCCGAGCCCGGGTTGCTGCAGGCCAGCGGTGCGCAGCTGCTGGTGGCGACCCTGGTGGCCTTCGTGGTCGGTTACGCCTCCATCGCCTGGTTGCTGCGCTACGTGGTGAACCACACGATCTACCTCTTCGTCTACTACCGCATCGCGCTGGGCATCCTGGTGCTCGTGCTGCTCACCACTACCGGCCTGGCGGCCTCGTGAGTCCCGCTACCCTGACGCCATGACGGTGATCCTGCTGCGCCACGGCCGCTCCACCGCCAACACCGCGGGCGTACTGGCGGGGCGCAGCGAGGGCGTCGCGCTGGACGAGAAGGGCACCGAGCAGGCCAACGCCGTGGTGCAGCGACTCGCGGCGCTGCCTCTTGTCGCCATTGTCACCTCCCCGCTATTGCGCTGCCAGCAGACCGTGGCGCCACTCGCCGAGGCACGTACCTTGCAACCGGTGCCTGAGCCACGGCTGGTGGAAGTCGACTACGGCGCGTGGACGGGCCAGGAGCTGAAGAACCTGCTCAGCGAGCCGTTGTGGAAAGTGGTGCAGCAGCACCCATCGGCAGCGATATTTCCCGACGGTGAGGGCCTGGCCCAGGTGCAGGCCCGCGCGGTCACCGCGGTGCGCGAACACGACGCGCGACTCGCCGCCGAGCACGGCAATGACGTGCTGTGGGTGGCCTGCACCCACGGCGACGTGATCAAGTCGGTGCTCGCGGATGCGCTCGGCTGCCACCTGGACACCTTTCAACGCATCGTCGCCGACACGTGCTCGGCCAGCGTCATCCGTTACACCGAGACCCGGCCGTTTGTCTTGCGCAGCAACGATACCGGCGGGGATCTGTCCAGTGTCGTCCCGGCGCCGCCCGCCGCCGACGAGGAGGGCGCGCACCCCGCGGATGCGGTGGTTGGTGGCTCGACCGGCGCGTGAATACGCCGAGCGTGAACCGACTGTGCCGATCACGTCTGATTCCCCTAGGGTCGGAGATGCCATGTCACGAGTAATCCACGTCTTCCGCGCCCCGGACCGCTTCGTCGTCGGCACGGTCGGCGAGCCGGGAGATCGGGCGTTCTACCTGCAAGCTGTGCAGGAAGCCCGGTTGATCAGCGTGCTGCTGGAGAAGCAGCAGGTTCAGGTGCTCGCCGAGCGGGTGATCGCCCTGCTGGAAGAGGTGCACCGGCGCTTCGGCGCGGACGTCCCGACCGAGGCCCCGACGGTGGATGACCTGGAGCCACTGACCGCGCCCGTGGAGGAAGAGTTCCGGGTGGGCACCATGGGCTTGGGATGGGACGCCGAGGCCAACTCGGTGGTCGTGGAGTTGCTCGCGGTCACCGAAGGTGAGGTGGACGAGTCGGTGGTGCTCGACGACACCGAAGAGGGTCCCGACTCGGTGCGGGTGTTTCTCTCCGCGGAGCAGGCGCGGGACTTCGCGGCGCGCTCTGAGCGGGTGATCTCTGCCGGACGCCTGCCGTGCCCGTTGTGCAACGAGCCACTCGACCCGGCTGGGCACGTATGTGTACGTACGAACGGGTACCGCCGCGGTGTGGGTATCGCACCTTCTGCCGGCGAAGCCGACCAGGACTGACGTCTACGGTGCAGGTCCACGACCCGGCAACACTGGAACTGCTGCGCCGCGGAACCCTGGAAATCGCCGGTCGGATCGTCGAGGCCAGCAACGCGACGCTGTTGTGCACCATCGAGCTCGACGGCGTCAGCGCGCACTGCGTGTACAAGCCGGTGCGCGGTGAGCGTCCACTGTGGGACTTTCCGGACGGAACCCTCGCCGGGCGCGAGGTCGCATCCTACCTGCTCGCGCAGGCAACGGGCTGGGGCGTGGTCCCGCCAACGGTGTTGCGGCCCGGCCCTTTTGGCGACGGAATGGTGCAGCTGTGGATCGATTCAGCAGCGGCGAGCATCAGCGAGTCGGGTACCGCGGAGTATGTCGAGCAGGTCAGTGACCTCGTCGAGCTGTGTGCACCCGGTGAGGTGCCGTCGGGTTGGAAAGAGATCTTGCGCGCCCAGGACTACGGCGGCGACGTGGTGGTGCTTGCGCACGCCGACTCGGCGCAGCTGCGCCGGATGGCCGTGCTGGACCTGGTGTTGAACAACGCCGATCGCAAGGGTGGCCACGTGTTGGCCGGTTTGGACGGCGGCGTCTACGGCGTGGACCACGGCATCTGTCTGCATACCGAGAACAAGCTGCGCACGGTGCTCTGGGGCTGGGCGGGGGAGAGCATCGGCGACGAGGCGACGGAGGTGCTGAGCCGTCTGGCCGCGGAGCTGCAGGGAGACCTCGGCGAGGCGCTGCACGAGCACCTGACCATCCGGGAGGTCGACGCCGTCAGCAGACGTCTCCGACGAGTACTGGCCCACCGGGAGATGCCCGCGCCCTCGGGTACCCGGCCTGCCATTCCCTGGCCCGCGTTCTGAGCCAGGTCAGGAGGCGTCGTCGACTACGGGGCCAGGCCGGCGAGATGCTCCGTGAGCAGGCGTAGCGCGTCCGCCCCGTTCAGACCGCTCGCGAACCTGTTCGCTCACGCCGTAGAGAAGCGCGCGTCCACCTCGGCATCGGTTAAGCCGAAGTCCGCGAGGGCGTAGCGGTGGGCGGGCCGACGACCGCCGGTGGTGCTCTCCTCGTGTATCGCCCGCATCGACGCCCGGGCCCCCTCGGTCATCGGGAGGCCGAAGTGGGTATAGATCGACTCGACGGTGGACAGTGGATCGGCGATGAAGTCCGCGTAGGACACATCGCAGAACTGAGCCGGATTGTGGCGGGCTCGGGCGGCGGTGAAACGGTCCAGCCCGCGTCCCCACAACTCCAACTGATCGCGTCCGATGACCCCGTCGATGAACACGTCTGACCATCCCTCGGTGGCCTGCGCGCTGAGGCTGCAGGATGAGGAGATCGCAGTGCGGGGGTCACGGTGGGTCTGGATGACCAGCGCGTCCGGGTAGACCTCCAGCAACGCGTCCAACGCGAACAGGTGGCTGGGGTTCTTCAGCACCCAGCGGCGGTCTGCATCGTGCAGTCCGATGAGCTGCAGGTTGCGCCGGTGCCGGGCGTACGCCCCAGTCCAGTCCTGCCGAGCCAGCCAGGCGGAGTACGTCGGGACGTGCGCGAGGGATTCGTAGGACACCGACTGCAGCGATTGGCGCAACAGCTGCCAGCACTCCTCCACCTCCGCCGCGTCCATGAAGTGCACGCCCATGAACTCTGGGCGCTCCACATGGTGCTGGCTGTAGCCGGCCTGCAGCGCCTGGAACACCGGATTGGACTCCCAGGTGTCGCGGGGCGGACGCGGCTGGGGCATCTCGGTCAGCCACATCTCCAAGCCTTGGTGCGCCGGGTCTGCGGTGAGGAGGCGGTGCAGCGCCGTAGTGCCGGTGCGGGGCAGCCCGGTGACGAAGATGGGCCGCTCGACCGCGACGTCGGCGTGCTCCGGGTACTGCTTCCATGCAGCCTCGCTCACAAGCCGCGCCACCAGAACGCCGCGGAGGAAGACCCGGGACATCTTGCTGCCCGCCGGGGTGAGGCCGGCGTCGCGCGCGTAGGAGTCCAGCAAGACCTGCAGACCCTCCACGTAACCGAGGTCGCCGAAGTCGCTGAGCCCGGTGAGCTTGGCGGCTGAGGCGTGCAGGTCCTCAACCGTGCCGACCGAGGTGCGCGGTGCGCTCATTGCCTAACCCCTACGTCGCTTCGCTCGCTCATTGCCTAATCCCCACGTCGCTTCGCTCGCTCATTGGTGGAACT
>JALYVL010000173.1 GCA_030853285.1 Actinomycetota bacterium
TGCCCGGACTGCTCAGCGCCGAGCACGTTGCCTGCGCCGCGGATCTCCAGGTCCTTCATCGCCACGGCCATACCGGCCCCGAGGTCGGAGTTCTGCGCAATGGTGGCCAGGCGGTCATACGCCGTCTCGGTGAGCGGGCGCTCCGGCGGGTACAGGAAATAGGCGTAGCCCCTCTCCCGGCTGCGGCCCACCCGTCCACGCAGCTGGTGCAGCTGACTCAGCCCCAGCGCGTCGGCCCGCTCCACCAGCAGGGTGTTGGCGTTGGAGATGTCCAGGCCGGTCTCGATGATGGTGGTGCACACCAGCACGTCATACTCGCGGTTCCAGAAGCCCTCGACGGTGCGCTCCAGCACCTCCTCGTTCATCTGCCCGTGCGCCACCGCCACCCGCGCCTCGGGCACCAGGTCGCGGATCCGCTTGGCCGCCTTGTCGATGGAAGAGACGCGGTTGTGCACGTAGAACACCTGCCCGTCGCGCAACAGCTCGCGGCGCAGCGCGGCGGCCACCTGGCGGTCGTCGTAGCTGCCGACGTAGGTGAGGATCGGGTGCCGCTCCTCCGGCGGCGTGAGGATGGTGGACATCTCGCGGATGCCGGCCAGGCTCATTTCCAGGGTGCGGGGGATGGGAGTGGCCGACATGGTCAGCACGTCCACCGCCGTGCGCATGGCCTTGATGTACTCCTTGTGCTCCACCCCGAAGCGTTGTTCTTCATCCACCACCACCAGGCCGAGGTCCTTCCACTGCACCCCGGTCTGCAGCAGCCGGTGCGTGCCGATGACGATGTCCACGGTGCCGTCCGCCAGGCCGGCCATGATGCCTTTCACCTCGCGGGAGTCGGTGAACCGGGACAAGCCTCTGACCGTGATGGGGAAGGCGGCCATCCGCTCGGTGAAGGTCTGCAGGTGCTGCTGAGACAGCAACGTCGTCGGTGCGAGCACCGCCACCTGCTTACCGTCCTGCACCGCTTTGAACGCCGCGCGGACCGCGATCTCCGTCTTGCCGTAACCGACGTCCCCGCAGATCACCCGGTCCATCGGAACGGGCTTCTCCATGTCGGCCTTCACCTCGTTGATGGCGGTGAGCTGGTCCACGGTCTCGGTGAACGGGAAGGCATCCTCCATCTCCCGCTGCCAGGGGGTGTCCGGGCCGAACGCGTGCCCCGGAGCGGCCTGGCGGGCGGCGTAGAGCTGCACCAGTTCGGCCGCGATCTCCCGAACGGCTTTGCGCGCCTTGTGCTTGGTGTTGGTCCAGTCGGAGCCGCCGAGCTTGCTCAGCGCGGGCATCTCCCCGCCGACGTAGCGGGAGAGCTGGTCCAGGCTGTCCATCGGGACGAACAGCTTGTCGCCGGGGTGGCCACGTTTGCTGGGCGCGTACTCGATCACCAGGTACTCCCGCCGCGCACCGCCCACAGTGCGTTCCAGCATTTCCACGAACTTGCCGATGCCGTGCTGGTCGTGCACCACCATGTCGCCCGCGGTGAGCGCGAGGGGGTCGACCTGGTTGCGGCGTTTGGCGGGCAACCGTCGGCCGTCGGTGGCTGCGGCTGCGCGGTTGCCGGTGAGGTCGGTTTCGGTGACCACCACCAGCTGCGCGCCAGGCAGCACCAACCCGTCGGACAGGCTGCCGCACAGCACGGTGACGTGCCCTGGTTGCGGCTGGTCACCCGGTTCGCCCATGATCGCGGAGACCTCGGCCTCGACCAGGCGCTCCAGCACCCGCTGCGCGGTACCGTGCCCCGCTACCACCACCGCGGCCGCTCCGCCGGAACTGCAATGCGCCCGCAGCGACGCAAAGGTGGCGGCGATCTCCGGCTCGCTCCCCCGCGCCGGCGCTACCTGGGTGACGTCGAGATTCAGCACGCCTGCGCCCTCGCGGCCGGACAGCAGTGGGCTCAACGACCACCACGGAAGACCTTGCTGCGCCGCGGCTTCTGTCACCTCGCTCAGTGATCGGTAGGCCGAGGCGCCGAGGTTCATGCCCTTGGGATCCAACGGTGCCGCGCCGCCCACCGAGGCTGCGGTCCACGACGCCTCGAGGAACTCCTGCCCGGTGCGCACCAGGTCGTGGGCGCGGGTGCGGATCTTCTCCGGGTCGCACAGCAACACGTGCGCGCCGACGGGCAGCACATCGGTGAGCAACTCAAGCTTGCCGGGCAGCAGGGCGGGAATCAGCGCCTCCATACCCTCGACCGGGATGCCGTCGGCAAGCTTGGCCAGCATCTCCACCAGGGCGGCGTCCTCGGCATGCTCCGCAGCCAATTGGCGCGCACGCTGGCGGACGTCGTCGGTGAGTAACAGCTCGCGGCAGCCGGGGGCGTCCAACAACTGGATGTCGACGTCATCCAAGGACCGCTGATCAGCCACCGAGAAAGCTCGCAGCTCGGTGACCTCGTCACCCCAGAACTCCACCCGTACCGGATGGTCCGTGGTCGGCGGGAAGATGTCGAGAATCCCGCCCCGCACAGCGAACTCACCGCGCTTACCGACCATGTCCACCCGCGCGTAGGCCAGCTCCACCAGGCGGGTGATGAGGGCGTTGAAATCGTGGTCCTCGCCGACGCGCAGTCGGACGGGCTCCAGGTCGCCCAGGCCCGCGGCCATCGGCTGCACCAGGCTGCGCACCGTGGTGACGACAACCTGCAGCGGCGCTCCGTCCTCCGGGTGGGACAGTCGACGCAGGATCTGCAGCCTCTTGCCCACGGTGTCTGCTCGGGGGGAGAGCCGTTCGTGCGGCAGCGTCTCCCAGGACGGGAACACAGCGACGCGCTCGTCGCTCAGCATCTCGGCGACCGATGCTCCGAGGTCGTCCGCCTCGCGGCCGGTGGCGGTGACCACCAACACGGGTACCCGTTGAGCGAGCGCACCGACGACGAAAGGACGGGCCGCGCTCGGCGCTTCCAACTCCAACCGAGCGGCGCCGAGCGCGTCGGTGACCGCGCGCAAGGCCGGATCGGGCACAGCGGTGGCGAGCAGACCGGCGAGCGGTGCGAACAAGAAGAAGCTCCCAAGATGGTGACGACACACGGGCAGACCACTACCCCGAGATTTCGGTGATGGCCGCGGCGGCCAGTTTAGGCGCCGTCTTCAAACGCAGCGACCGAGCTCACCGCCCCAGTGCCCGCTCCTGTCTCCGGGTAAGCGCTCCGTGAAGTGAGCGCCTCGCCGCCTGCCTACAATCGCCAACTAACACGCAGGGTGGTGCCGGTCGCGGCCGTAGGCAGTTACCTCCGGCTCGCAGCTCATGCGTAGGGGTGGCCGCTACCCCGCGGTTGGTCTCGTACCTCGGGCACACTGACGCCATGCGGATTCGAGCCGTCGTCGGCCTCATCATCGCGCTGACCCTGCTCAGCGGCTGTGGTTCCCGTGCGCCGGCTCCGCCCTCGGACACCCCGGCGCTGCACGTCGAGACGATCGCGCGCGCCCTGGACCACCCGTGGGACCTCGGCTTCCTACCCGACGGCTCGATGCTGGTCACCGAACGGTCCGGACGGCTTGAACTGGTGCTCGGGAGCGACACCACACGGGTCAAGGCTGACCTCAGTGACGTCTTCGCCCAGGGCGAGTCCGGGCTGATGAGCTTGCTGGTCCACCCCGATTTTGCGGCCAGTCGACAGTTCTCCACCTGCCAGTCGCACACGGAGAACGGCCGGCCGGTGGACATCCGGGTGAAGACCTGGCGCCTGTCCGACGACGGTGCCGCCGCCACTACCGTGCGGGACCCGCTCCTCGCCGGGCTTCCGCTGAACCCGACGGGTCGCCACTCCGGCTGCCGCCTGGCCCTCGGCCCCGCCGGTGAGCTGCTCATCACCACCGGGGACACCGCGAACCCCAGCGTGGCCCAAGACTTGTCGTCATTGGGCGGGAAGACGCTGCACGCCGACCTGGCCACCGGGAAGCCCCTGCCCAACGCGCCCCTGCCGGCGCACCCCTATGTGTGGACCTACGGACACCGCAACCTGCAGGGCATCGAGGTGCGTCCGGGCACCACCCAGGTGTTCACCGCCGAGCACGGGCCCGACGTCGACGACGAGGTGAACGTGGAGATCGCGGGCGGCAACTACGGCTGGGACCCGGGCCAGGGCGGAACGCAGCAGAGCTACGACGAGTCCGTACCGATGACCGATACGAAACGCTTCCCCGACGCGGTGCGCGCGGTGTGGTCCTCGGGCGACCCGACCGAGGCCATCTCCGGGGCTGCGTTTCTCACCGGCCCGCAATGGGGCAGCTTGGACGGCGCATTCGTGGTCGCCGCACTCAAGGGCATGAAACTGTTGGCAATGACCATGAACCCGGCCGGTGCCGTCACCCGTGTGATTGTGCCGCCCGAGCTGAGCAACACCCACGGTCGACTGCGCTCGGTGCACCAGGGACCGGACGGTGCGTTGTACGCCACTACCGACAACGGATCCGGCGCGGACGAGGTGCTGCGCGTAGTGCCGCTCAAGTGA
>JALYVL010000174.1 GCA_030853285.1 Actinomycetota bacterium
CTATCAGGAGATCGCCCGCTGGATCGGTGACGGCGACCCGACGACCAGGCGGCTGATGGAACAGATTCTCGAGGAAGAGGAAGAGCACGCCGACGACCTCAACGACCTGCTCGGGAACTGATGTCGGCAAGTTCCGCCACCGCAGATGCTGTGGTGATCGGGGCGGGCCACCACGGGTTGGTGGCCGCCAATGCGCTGGCGGATGCAGGCTGGGACGTGGTGGTCCTGGAGGCGTCCGGCACGGTGGGGGGCGCTGTGCGCAGCGCCGAACTGGTCCCGGGCTTTACCAGCGACCTGTTCAGCGCGTTCTACCCCCTTGCCGCTGCCTCGACCGCGATCTCATCTTTGGGGCTGGAGGACCATGGCTTGAGCTGGTGCCATGCCCCGTCCGTCGTCGCCCATCCCTTCGGGCCCGACGACATCGAAGGTGCCGTGCTGCACCGCGACCCGGCGCAGACCGCCGCCGTGTTGGCGCAGCACGACCCGCGGGACGGACGGGCGTGGCTCGAGCTCGTCGACCAGTGGCACCGGATCAAGCAGCCGTTGTTGAACACGTTGTTCCAATCGGTCCCGCCGGTACGGGGACCGGTGGGCATGCTGCGAGCGCTC
This sequence comes from Actinomycetota bacterium, assembly GCA_030853285.1. Taxonomy (GTDB): domain Bacteria; phylum Actinomycetota; class Actinomycetes; order Mycobacteriales; family Mycobacteriaceae; genus X156. The sequence continues at coordinate 610 of JALYVL010000174.1, forward strand.
GGCACCACCGAGTCGCTGCGCCTGCTGCGCTTCATGATGTTGCCCGCCAAGCGCATGGCCCAAGAGCTGTTTCACAGCGAGGCCGCACGCTTGCTGCTGCTGGGCAACGCCATGCACGGCGACGTCCCGGTGGATGCGCCGGTCAGTGGGGCCTTCGGATTTCTGCTGACCATGCTCGCCCAAGACGTCGGCTACCCCGTGCCCACGGGCGGTGCCGGTGCGCTGACCCAGGCTATGGCCAGGCGTGCGGAGGCGGGTGGTGTGCAGCTACACACTCGACAACGGGTGGAGGCGGTCGAGGTCAGAGGGGGCCGTGCGGTGGCGGTGCGCACCGTCGGGGGACTGCGGGTGCAGGCCAAGCGCGCGGTCATCGCCGATACCTCGGCGATGAGCCTGTACCGCGACCTGCTGCCTGCCGATGCCGTTCCTGCACGCGTCCTGGCCGACCTGCAGCACTTCGAGTGGGACACCCCGGTGGTGAAGGTGAATTACGCCTTGGATGCACCGATACCGTGGCGGGCCAAGAACCTGCACGGCGCTGGCACGGTCCACCTAGGGGCCGACGAGCGTGGGTTGGTGCGCTGGATGGCTGATCTCGGCACGGCGGTGGTTCCGCGGACGCCGTTCATGTTGTTCGGGCAGATGACGACCAGCGATGCCAGCCGGTCGGCCGAAGGGACCGAGTGCGCCTGGGCCTACACCCATCTGCCGCGGGGGATCACCGACGACGAGTCGGCGGACACTCTCGCCGGCCGGGTGGACGAAGTGCTCGAGGCGCATGCTCCCGGGTACGCCGCGCATGTCGTCGGGCGCGTCGTACAGCGGCCCAGTGACCTGCACGGAAACGATCCGAACCTCATCGGTGGCAACGTCAACGGTGGGACGGCGCAGCTGCAGCAGCAGCTCATTTTCCGACCGACCCCCGGGCTGGGACGGGCCGAGACCCCGGTGGACGGGTTGTACCTCGGCAGCGCAGCGGCACATCCCGGCGGCGGCGTGCACGGGGTGTGCGGACTGAACGCCGCCCGAGCGGCAATAGGTGAGCAACGGTGGCGCGGTCTACCAAAGCGGCGGGCGATGAGCGCGCTGCTGGCGCTGGTCAATCGCGAGCCGGGTTGAGCGGCGCTGCCGACGCATCCTCGCGATAGCGTTCACCCTGTGACCGAGACCGACGTGCGAACCGAGACCCGCGCGGGGCGCCGCGATCGCCTGCTCGACGCCACCACGGCGATCGTGGTCAGCGACGGATGGTCGAGTGTCACGATGAGCCGCCTGGCCGCGGCGGTGCAGATCAGCAGGCAGAGCGTGTACAACGAGCTCGGCAGCAAGGACAAGCTCGCCGTCGCCCTGGTCACCCGGGAGAGCGATCGTTTTCTCGCCGCGGTTCAGCTGCGACTACTCGCCAACCAGGCCGACATGACGGCGGCGATCATGGCCGCCGTCCAGGCCGCGCTGGACCTGGGCGAGGACAATCCGCTGATCAAAGCGGTGGTGTCCGCCGGGCACGGCAACGAAGACGTGTTGCTGCCCCTGCTCACCGTGCGGCCCGAGCCGGTGTTGGAGTCGGCCGTGGCGATGATGACCACTTTCGCCGACGAGCACTGGGACGAGCAGGCAATTCCGCTGGCGCACCTGCATGAGCTGATGGATGCCGTGGTGCGCTTGACCCTGAGCCACCTCATGCAACCGCGCTGGCCGACTGAGCGGGTCACCGCCATGATCGGGCGCATGGTCGAGGCCGCTCAGGCTGTCGCAGCCCAGTCGTAGCGGACGTCGGTCAGCTCCACACTGGCCTCCCAGAGTCGAGCGGCCAACGCCGGATCGGCGGCCTGGGCAGAGATGCTCGCCGGTTTTGGCGACCCGCGAGACTCCATCAGCAGACTGGGGCCCGTGTAGGAGCCACCGGCAGCCTCGGTGGCGGCGAACAGCGACGGTCGGGCGCCTGCCTTGGGAGACTGCAGGACCAACTTGGTGATCGCGCCCGCCGCGACGCGCAGCAAGGGGTTGCTGCCCATGCCGTCGGTACTGCTGAACAGCTTGGTGGACGACAGACCCGGATGCGCGGCGGTACTGACCAATTGGCTGCCCGCCCCGTCGGACCGACGTTGCAACTCGAGGGCGAACAACAGGTTCGCGAGCTTGGAGTTCGCGTAGGCCAGTGGGGTCAGGTATCCCGCGGTCATCTGCAGGTCGTCGAAGTTCAGCTGCGGGCCCTGCTTGTGGGCGATTGAGGACACCGTGACCACGCGCGGGTGTGCGGCCGCCAGTAGGTGGGGCAGGAGCAGTCCAGTTAATGCGAAGTGCCCCAAGTGGTTCGTGCCCAGCTGCAACTCGAAGCCGTCCGTGGTCTCGGTCCGCCGCAAGGGGTACATCACGCCGGCGTTGTTCACCAGCAGGTCCAGTGGTCGGCCCCAGGAACCGGCGAACGAACGGACCGATGCCAAGCTCGCGAGGTCGAGCTCGGCCACCTCGATCTGCGCGCCGGACGCGGAGGTGACCATCCTCGCTGCCGCTTTCGCCGCCTTGTCGACACTGCGGCAGGCCAAGGTGACCGCGGCGCCCCGACGGGCCAGCTCGAAGGCGGTGAAGTAGCCGATGCCGGAGTTGGCGCCGGTGATGATCGCGTTGGTTCCGGCGAGGTCGGGCTGGGTGTCGTTCACCGGCCTAGCCTAAGCGTGACCCCGGCAGGACTTACCCGCTCTTGCGTCGGAACTCTCGCTTGACACCGATCGCGCCGTGCGTCTGGGGACCTTTGCCGCGTGCATGGTTTTTGTGCTCGACCCCCACGGTCGTTGCTCTGCTTGCGCTCCAGCGCGGCCCGCATCTTGGCCTGTACGTCCTCGGTGGAGTCCCAAGCGCCGGCACGCGGCGGTTTGCCCGCGGAAGTGCTCGGCCATGTCTATGCCGGCACCATCTCACCGCGGTGGCTCGGGTAGCGTGGCTGCGCGCCCATGCCACACTCTCAGTCCGCCATCGTCGCCAGGCTTCGCGCCGCTGGTTGCGTCTTCGCCGAGGACGAGGCCGAGCTGCTCATCACCGCAGCACGCACGCCGGCCGAGCTCACCGCCATGGTCGAGCGCCGCATCGTCGGAGTGCCCCTGGAGCAGATCCTCGGCTGGGCCGATTTCTGCGACCAACGGATCACCGTGGAACCCGGGGTCTTCGTGCCGCGTCGCCGGACCGAGCTGCTCGTGCGTGAGGCGGTAGCACTCGCGGGCGAGCGGGCAGGGGTGGTGGTGGTCGAGTTGTGTTGTGGGTCGGGCGCAGTGGGCGCCGTGCTGCTCGCCTGCCTGGACCGAGCGGAGGTCTACGCCGCGGACATCGACCCCGCCGCGGTGCGGTGTGCCCGCCGAAACATCGCGGGGGAGGACCGCGTGTTCGAGGGCGACCTGTATGAGCCACTGCCCACGTCCGTGCGCGGCCGCGTCGAAATCTTGGTCGCCAACGCGCCCTATGTGCCCACCGAGTCGATCGCCACGATGCCACCCGAGGCGCGCCTGTACGAGTCAGGTGCAGCGCTCGACGGCGGCACGGATGGACTCGACGTCCAGCGCCGCGTTGCGGCGGGGGCGTCGGAGTGGCTGGCACCGGGTGGCCACTTGTTGATCGAGACGAGTGAGCGCCAGGCGCCGCACACGGTTGACGCCGTCGCCCGCAGCGGACTGCGCGCACGGATGGCTCGATCCGAGGAGCTCGACGGCACTGTCGTCATTGGAAATATGCCGGGCCTCAGCTGTTGATGACCTGCACCGAGTCGTAGGTCTGCTTCATCTGCTTGTCCCAGTCGCCGGCCGCCGCGATGAAGCGAATCGTGGACGTGA
>JALYVL010000175.1 GCA_030853285.1 Actinomycetota bacterium
CGCCCCACGTGTCGCGAGAAGTTCTCGCGACACGTGGGGCGAGCGGTGAGCGCCGTCAGGGCAGGCGCCAGTTCACGGGCTCGTCGCCGAGGTCCTCCAGCTCCGCGTTGACCCGGCTGAACGGCCGCGAGCCGAAGAACCCGCGCGCCGCGGACATCGGGGACGGGTGGGCCGACGCGATGATCGGTACGTCGCCGAGCAGCTCCGTCAGCCCCGCGGCGTCCTTGCCCCACAGCACCGCCACTAACGGGTCCGGCCGGTCGACCAGCGCCCGGATCGCCTGCTCCGTCACCGCTTCCCACCCCTTGCCACGGTGCGCCGCCGGCTCGCCCGGTGCCACGCTGAGCACCCGGTTGAGCAGCAACACACCCTGCTCCGCCCACGAACTCAAGTCACCGCAACTGGGGGTCGGCAGACCCAGGTCGTCGGTGTACTCCCGGAAGATGTTGGCCAGGCTGCGTGGCACCGGACGCACCTCCGGTGCCACGGAAAAGCTGAGCCCCACAGCATGTCCCGGGGTGGGGTACGGGTCCTGGCCGACGATGAGCACTCGCACTTGTTCGAAGGGTTGGTTGAACGCCCGCAACACCGCGGGCCCCGGCGGCAGGTAGCGCCGCCCGGCAGTGACCTCGGCGCGGAGGAACTCCCCCATCGCCGCGACGTTCTCGGCGACTGGCGCGAGCGCCCGTGCCCATCCTGGTTCGACTACCTCATGCAACGGTCGCGCGGCCACGGAATGATGCTAAAGCTTGTGAGTGAAACTAGGCGGTAGGCCGCCAACTTTCACTCACAAGTGGCGAAGCCGCGCCTCGAGTGCGTAACAGGCATGGGCGCAACCTATCCCGCGAGCACCTTGGCATAAGAACGGGAGGATTCTTCGTGCGCGTACCGACCGAACTTGCCCATCTCGGTGTACCCGCTCGAGGTGTACAGCGCGATCGCCTCCGGTTGCCGCAGCCCGGTTTCCAGCACCATGCGGGTGCGGCCCGCGCTGGTTGCGGTCCGTTCCAGCTCGGCAAGCACGGCGCGGGCGTGCCCACGGCGTTGTGCGTGGGGTACCACATACATTCGTTTGATTTCCGCATCACCGTCGCGCAGGTGCATGCCATCGGCCTGCCTGGACCGCCAACCGCCCATCGCGACGGGCACATCGTCGATGCTGAGCAGCAAAAAGACGCCCGCGGGCGGCAGGAACTGCTCAGGATGCAGCACCGTTTCGTCACCGCTGCCGTACAGGCTGAGGTAGGACTGCTGAACCTGGCGCTCCAGCTCGGCGACGTCGAAATCGCCGTAGTCGACCTGGCGCAACACCGTCATCTGCCGAAGGCCTGCCAGCCGACCGGTCCACTGTCAATTGTCCACTCCGCGCCGTCCACCCGTATCCCGGAACCCGCCTGTACCCGACCGATCTGCACCCACCCCTCCGGAAGCGCCTGCGCCGAAGGGAAACTTGCTACGAAGGCGTGATCCTCACCCCCGGTGAGCACCCACGTCCACGGGTCTGCCCCCAACGCCGAGCCCACGTCGACGAGGCGCTGGTGTGGGGCGAGCGTGTTCCTGCGGACGTCGATCGCCACGGCCGACGCCTCGGCGATGTGCCCGAGGTCGGCCAGCAGGCCATCGGAGACGTCAATCATGGCGGTGGCCCCTGCCCGGGCTGCCGCCAAGGCGGCGGCGTAGGGCGGCTCGGGCACCCGGTGCGCAGACACGACAGCAGCCGGAGCCCGAAAACCCCTGCTCAACACGGCCAGCCCCGCCGCCGACCAGCCCAGACGCCCGGCGAGCGCCACGACGTCACCGTCCTGTGCCCCTGCCCGGGTTACGGGGTCCGCACCGTGCAGGTTGCCCAACGCCGTCACTGAGATGACGATGTTCTCCGAGCGCACGACATCGCCACCCACGATGCCCGCGCCCAACGATCCGGCCTCGGTCCACATACCCTGCACCAGGCCGTCAACCACGGAGACGGGCGTGGACGCCGGGCAGCCGAGGCCCACCAGGAACGCGGTGGACGCCGCTCCCATCGCTGCGACATCGGCCGCGTTCTGGGCAATGGCCTTGCGGCCCACCTGTTCCGCACTGGACCAGTCCATTCGAAAGTGCACGCCCTCGACGAGCATGTCGGTGCTGGCCACCACCCGAGAGTCCGGGGCCGAGACAAGCGCAGCGTCGTCACCCGGGCCGAGCAAGGTGCTCGGCGGCTGGGATCGTCCGTGCACGGCTCGGGCAATCACCGCGAACTCGCCGAGCTCGGCCACGGTCTGGGTGGAAGATGACGAGGGAATCGGGTGCCTCCTGAGTGGTATTCGATCACCGCATCACCATGGTGGACGCTGCGGTAGGTTGGCAGCGGTCGGGGCTGGCCCGGTGCATGAGACATCGATGTGAATCTGTCGCGGTTGTTCCTACCCTGATGGCGCCCATCGAAGGAAAGGGGCACGCCGTGGTGCAAGCATTCATCCTGATACAGACCGAGGTGGGCAAGGCCGCCGCGGTGGCCGCTGAGATCGCCGGCATCGCGGGTGTCGCCGACGCACACGACGTGACCGGGCCTTATGACGTGATCGTCCGGGCTGAGGCCGACAGCGTGGATGAGCTGGGTCGACTGGTGGTGGCTCGGGTGCAGAACGTGGCGGGTATCACCCGGACCCTCACCTGCCCCGTCGTCAATCTCGGTTGAGGGGCACGCTCCCCCGTCATGCCGCACGCTCACCCTCCCGCGACCGTCGCGGCGGCTATCGCTCTGCCCGTCGCCCTTGCCGCGGGCATCATCACGGCGGCGGTGATCACCCAGCGTCACCAGAACCCGGACTCAGGCGTGGCGACGGGTCCGGTGGCGGTGGGCGCGGTGCCTGCGCCCGCAGCAAGCTCGCCTCCCTGCAACGCACTGCTCGCCGCGTTGCCCGACCCGCTCGGTGACGCTACCAAGGCCGCATTGGCGGCGCCGGCGCCCGACGGCGCCGCGGCATGGCACTCCCCAACGGTGGGCGAGCCGCTGGTGCTGCGCTGCGGGATCGAACGGCCCGCCGAGTTCACCGCCGCCGCAGCATTGGTGGTGGTCAACGGTGTGCAGTGGCTGCAGATCTCCGGGGATCCCACCGGGCTGAACGCAAGCACCTGGGTCGCCGTCGACCGCAGCGTCTACGTGGCCATCACGCTGCCCGACGGTACCGGCAGCGCTCCACTGCAGGATGCCGCGGACGCCGTCACGAAGGCGTTGCCGCCCCAGCCGTTGAATCCCGCCCCTGTGCGTTGATCAGCGCAGTCCGGTCCCCCGGGCCAACGCGGTATCGACCAAGGTGCTGAGTAGCGTCGCGTAGTCCATGCCACTGGCCGCCCACATCTGCGGGTACATGGAGATGGGCGTGAACCCGGGCATGGTGTTCACCTCGTTGATCACCAGGCCGTCCTCGGTGACGAAGAAATCGACCCGCGCCAGCCCTTGGCAGTCCAACGCCCGGAACGCAGCCACCGCCATGTCCCGCAGCTCGGTCAGCACGTGATCTTCCAACGGCGCTGGTATGTCGTACGCCGCGACGTCGTCGAGGTACTTGGTGTTGAAGTCGTAGAACGCCCCGTCGCCCTCGGAGGCCTTGAGCAGCCGGATCTCTGCGGGAAGACTGGCGCGGATGGAGCCGTCGGGCAGCTCCAGCACTCCACACTCCACCTCCCGTCCGATGACGGCGGACTCGATGACCACCTTCGGATCGAAGCGGCGGGCCTCGGCGATCGCGGCGTCGAGGTCGTCCCAGCTGCTCACCCTGGTGATGCCGAAGGACGACCCGGCTCGCGCCGGCTTCACGAACACCGGCAGTCCCAGCCGCTCCCGTTGGTCGAGATTCAGGCTCGCGACACCTGCACGTAAAGCGAGCTGCGTGCCGACGGGCAGGCCCTCGGCGGCGAGCAGCTTCTTGGTGAACTCCTTGTCCATGCCCGCCGCACTGGCCAGGACGCCTGCGCCCACGTAGGGGATGCCGGCGAGCTCCAACATGCCCTGCAGGGTGCCGTCCTCGCCGTAGGCACCGTGCAGCACGGGGAAGACCACGTCCACCGCCGCCAACACCTCGCCCGCTCGGCTGGGATCCAACGCCACCACATCGCCGCTGCGTTCGGGTTCTACCGTCAGCGCCAGCGAGGTGCCCGTGGGGTCGACGGCGGGCAGCTCGCGACCCTTGATCGTCAAGTCGGCGAGCGCGGAAGTCCCCAGCACCCAGGCTCCTTCGCGGGTGATGCCCAGTGGAACCACGTCGAAGCGCTCGGGATCGAGGTGGCTCAGCACGCTGCCCGCGGACACGCAGCTCACCGCGTGCTCGCTGCTGCGGCCCCCGTAGACCACGGCCACCTTCGTCCGGCGTTCACCCATGGCGGCACACGCTACCGCCAACCCCATGGGGTGCGTCGACTTTCACGGAGGTGAACAGAAGGCG
>JALYVL010000004.1 GCA_030853285.1 Actinomycetota bacterium
TCGAGGTGTCCACGGGAGCACCGCTGGAATCGGCGGTCGTCGTCAGCGGGGCGGACAAGCTCGCCGCGTCCCCGACCAGGCCGAGTTTGGGGCGGCTGTCCGACCCGCCGCTGAAGATGGACGCAGCGATGATCCCGCCGAGGATCAGGACCAGGATGATGGCGTTGCTGATGATGAACGACTTGGTGCGCGCGCGAGTGATGAACTCGCGGCGCGCGACGAGGGCAATCGTGCCTGGTGTGCTCATGCCGCCACCACCTCGCGGAACAGCTCGGTGAGCGTCGGTCGGCTACGGGCGAACTCGTGCACCGGCCCGGTGCGCAGCGCTGCGGCGAGGACGGCTTGGTCGTCCACATCCGGGTCCAGCGCGAGGACTGTGTGCGTGTCGTCGTGGCGCACGGTGTGCACCCCGGGTAGCTCGTCCGCCCAACCCGGGGGCGCCTGTGGTGCGTGCACGGTGAGCTGGGTGCGGCCACGGGCGCGGAGTTGGTCGACGGAGCCGCATTCCTGCATGTGCCCGCCCACCACGATGCCCACCCGGTGGCACAGCCGCTCGACCAGGTCGAGTTGGTGGCTGGAGAAGATCACGGGTACGCCGTCGGCCGCTTTCTCGGCGAGCACGTCGCTCATCACGTCGACGGCAACGGGATCGAGCCCGGAGAACGGCTCGTCCAGCACCAGCACGTCGGGATCGTGCACCAGCGCGGCTGCCAGCTGTACCCGCTGCTGGTTGCCCAGGCTCAGTGCGTCGACGGTGTCGTTCATCCTGGTGTCGATGCCCAGTCGGGTGGTCCAGGCGGTGACGGCGTCGGCCGCATCACCAGTGGACAGCCCGTGCAGTTGCGCCAGGTAGGACAGTTGTGGGCCGACCTTCATCTTCGGGTAGAGCCCGCGTTCCTCCGGCATGTAACCGATGCGCCTGCGCAAGGCAAGGTCGATCGGTTGGCCACCCAGATGTACGTGACCGGAGTCGGCGGACAGGACGCCCAGCGCGATCCGCATCGTCGTCGTCTTGCCGGCGCCATTGCTGCCCACAAATCCGAAGAGCTCACCGGGCTGGACCTCAAAGCTCATGTCCTGCAAGGCAACAGTATCGCCGTAGCGCTTGTTGAGCCCCTCGATCTGCAACTGCTGACCACGTGTGGCCGTCATGCACCCTCCCCAGGTGTGGTGTCCGGTCCGCGTCCACCCTAGGGGCCGGACAAATCGACACCGCGCCGGGGCGCACCCTCCGGCGTTGGCGCTCCGAGCGGTGCTGCGACCGTAGACGCCCGCCCGCCACTGTGCGGGAGGCTAGAAGCGCACCAGCATCTTCCCGGTGTTCGCCCCGCGCATGAGGTCGATGAACGCCTGCGGTGCAGCATCGACGCCGCCGTCCACAAAGGTCTCCGCGGTGATCAGGGAGCCGTCGCGAACCCACGGGCCGACCTCATCGAGGAACGCCGGCTGCAGGGCGTTGTTGTCGCTGACGATGAACCCACGGATGCTCAACCGTTTGGTGATCAGCAGCGCAAGGTTGCGCGGCGCCGGCGTGACCTCGGTGGCGTTGTACTGAGAGATCATGCCGCAAACGGCGACACGACCAAAGGTGTTCAGCGAGCCGATCGCCGCCTCGAGGTGGTCACCCCCGACGTTGTCGAAGTACACGTCGATACCGTCGGGCGCTGCTTCCCTTAGCTGTTTACCAACGTTGGCGTCCTTGTAGTTGAACGCTGCGTCGAAGCCGAGGTCGTCGACGAGGTGGCGTACCTTGTCCGCCGAGCCCGCCGAGCCGATCACGCGGGAAGCTCCGCGTCGACGAGCGATCTGCCCCACCAGTGAACCGACTGCTCCTGCGGCACCGGAGACGAACACGGCGTCGCCTTCCTTCATCGCGGCGATCTCGGTGAGCCCTACGTAGGCGGTGAACCCGGGCATGCCGAGCACCCCGAGGTAAGCACTGGCCGGCGCGACGGCCGTGTCGATCGCTTGGACACGCTTGGCGGGCAGCACCGCGTACTCCCGCCAGCCGAACCCGTGCAGTACCTGGGTGCCGGTGGCGACGTTGTCGGACTTGCTGACGACGACCTCACCGACGGCGCCGCCGTCCAGTGCCGCACCCACCTGGAAAGGCGGCACGTAGGACGGGCGGTCATCCATCCGGCCGCGCATGTACGGGTCGACGCTCATCACGGTGTTGCGGACCAGCACCTCGCCGTCCTGCAGCTCGGGAAGGTCTACGGCGGCGACATCGAAGTTCTCCGTGGTAGGCCAGCCGGTGGGCCGAGCAGCTAGCCGGACTTCACGGGACGTTGTTGGGATTGGCATGCCCACCAGTGTCCTCGCCCGGTACGGGCGTGGCGGCGGTGGGGAGTCTGTCTGTGGACAACTACGCAACCATCCACAGTGTCGCCCCAATGCAGGGTTGCGGTGGTGGAACCCAGCCACGCTGGACACATGCACTACCGCACATCGCCCATGTTCGCCTTGGGGCCGCCATGATGCTCGTCCTGATTGTCGTCATGGCCGTGCTCGGCGTGGCGGTCGGGTATGTCCTCAATGTGGCCTGCAAGCAAGTCCCGGCCGTCGACCTCCGCTGTCCGGTGGTCGAGCTGGTGACTGCGGTGTTGTTTGTCGCGCTCGCGGTCCGGCTGTCGTCGACGCACTTGTTGCTCGCGCTGCCCGCGTACTTGTACTTCGTCGCCGTCGGGGTAGCGCTCACGCTGATCGACCTCGGCTGCCAGCGGCTGCCCAATATCCTTGTGCTGCCGTCCTATCCGATCATCCTGGCGCTGCTGGCAGGCGCATCCGCCTGGCAGCATGATGGTGCGGCGCTCGTGCGTGCGCTGATCGGCATGGGGGCGTTGTTCACGCTGTATCTGGTGCTGGGGTTGATCCACCCCGCCGGGATGGGCTTTGGCGACGTCAAGCTCGCCGGTGTGCTGGGCGCGGCGCTGGGCTACCTGTCCTACCTGGCGCTGGTGATCGGCGCGTTCGCAGGATTCTTCCTCGGTGCCGTGCTCGGCCTGGTGCTAATGTTCGGCCGCCGGGGCTCCCGTAGGAGCACGATCCCCTTCGGCCCCTTCATGATCGGTGGCGCACTGCTGGCTGTCTTCGCGGCCGAACCGCTGGCGAGGGTGTACTTGCGCTTGGTAACGAAGACCTCGTAGTGATGAGCGGTGGAGCTTCGATAGCCCTTACCTTTGCGCCACCTGCGTCGGAGTCACCGGCGACGGCAGGGTCGTCGAGCCCTCCAGGTACGCATCCACCGCGGCCGCGCACGAGCGACCCTCGGCGATCGCCCAGACGATCAGCGACTGCCCGCGCCCCATGTCCCCGGCAACGAACACTCCATCCACGCTGGACGCCCATGCGTCGGAGCGCGCCACGTTGCCCCGTTCGGTCAGCTCGACACCCAGGCCGTCGAGCAGGCCGTCCTGCTCCGGCCCGACGAAGCCCATGGCCAGCAGCACCAGGTCCGCCTCCAGGTCGAACTCGGAGCCGTCGATCTTGGTGAAGCGACCGTCGACCATCTCCACCTCGTACCCCCGCAAACCCGTGACGTGCCCATCGGCGCCCACGAACTCGGAGGTGTTCACCGCGTACATGCGCTCGCCGCCCTCCTCGTGGGCGGAGGCGACGCGGTACATCAACGGCCAGGTCGGCCAGGGAGTCGACACGTCCCGCTCCGCCGGTGGCTTAGCCATGATCTCGAACTGGTGCACCGATGCGGCACCCTGGCGGTGCGCGGTGCCCAGGCAGTCCGCCCCGGTGTCGCCGCCGCCGATGATCACCACCTTCTTGTGCCACGCTGAGATGGGGGAGACCTCGAGGTCACCCTCCTGCACGTGGTTGGACGGCGGCAGGTACTCCATCGCCTGGTGAATGCCCTCGAGCTCGCGCCCGGGGATCGGCAGGTCGCGCCATGCGGTGGCGCCGCCGGCCAGCACCACGGCGTCGAACTCTTCCCGGAGCTCGGAAACGGTCAGGTCCACGCCCACATTGACGCCGGTGCGGAACAGCGTGCCCTCGGCACTCATCTGCTCCACCCGCCGCTCGATGTGGCGCTTCTCCATCTTGTACTCGGGGATGCCGTAGCGCAGCAAGCCGCCGATGCGATCGGCCCGCTCCAGCACGGTCACCGTGTGTCCGGCGCGCGTCAGCTGTTGGGCCGCAGCCAGACCGGCGGGGCCCGAACCCACCACGGCCACCGAGCGGGCGGTCACCTTGGACGGGCGGATGGGCTTCACCCAGCCCTCGTCGAAGGCACGGTCGATGATCTCGACCTCCACCTGCTTGATGGTCACCGGGTCGTCGTTGATGCCCAGCACGCACGATGCCTCACACGGCGCTGGGCACAGCCGCCCGGTGAACTCCGGGAAGTTGTTGGTGGCGTGCAGCCGGTCGTACGCCGCTTCCCACTCATCCTTGTAGACCAGATCGTTCCACTCCGGGATCAGGTTCCCAAGCGGGCAGCCGTTGTGGCAGAACGGGATTCCGCAGTCCATGCAACGGCTGGCCTGGGTTCGGACCTCGTCGGTGGCGAAGTCCTCGTAGACCTCTTTCCAGTCCAACAGGCGCAACTCCACCGGCCGGTGCGCGGGCAGCTCGCGGTCGTACTTGAGGAATCCGCGGATGTCACCCATTTGCGGCCGCCATGATTGCCTCGTCCACGTTGGTTCCATCCTTCTCGGCGGAGTCGATCGCCAGCAGCACCCGCTTGTACTCGCGCGGCATCACCTTGGCGAAGTGGCCGACCTGATTGGGCCAGTCGGCGAGGATTCGGGTGGCGACGTCCGAGCCGGTCGCGCTGCGGTGACGCTCAACCATCTCGTGCAGCCAATCTCGGTCAGCGCCACTGAGCTCGTCCAAATCCACCATCTCGGTGTTCAGGTCGGCGGGGAACACGCCGTCGGGGTCGAAGACGTACGCCTCGCCGCCGGACATGCCGGCACCAAAGTTTCGCCCGGTGGCCCCGAGGACAACGATTTTGCCGCCGGTCATGTACTCACATCCGTGGTCGCCGACGCCTTCCACCACGGCCACCGCTCCGGAGTTGCGTACTGCGAACCGTTCCCCGACCAGCCCGCGGATCAACACCTCGCCGCTCGTCGCGCCGTAGAGCAACACGTTGCCGGCGATGGTGTTGTCCTCGGCCACGAACTCCGGGGAGGCATTCAGGGGCGGGCGGACCACGATGCGACCGCCGGAGAGCCCCTTGCCCACGAAGTCGTTGGCGTCTCCGTGCAGGCGCAGGGTGATCCCGCGGGGCAGGAACGCACCCAGGCTAGGGCCCGCCGAGCCGGTCAGGGTGATGTCGATGGTGCCGTCGGGCAGGCCATCGCCGCCGTGCAGCTTGGTCAACTCATGGCCCAGCATGGTGCCGACTGTGCGATTGACGTTGCGAATGTCGGTGGAGATTTGCACCGGGGTGCCCTTGTGCAGGGCCTCCTGGCTCTCCGCAATCAACCGCTGGTCCAGTGCCTTGTCCAGGGCGTGGTCCTGGGTGCCGGTGCGGTGCAGGCTCTGGTTCATGAACGCCGACTCCGGCTGGTGCAGGATCGGCGACAGGTCCAGCTTCGCGGCCTTGTAGTGGTTCGCCGCCTTGGTGGTGTCCAGCAGCTCGGCGTGGCCCACCGCCTCCTCCAAGGTGCGGAAGCCGAGCTCGGCGAGCAGCTCGCGGACCTCCTCGGCGATGTAGGTGAAGAAGTTGACCACGAACTCCGGGCGGCCGTTGAACTTCTGGCGCAAGATCGGGTTCTGGGTCGCCACCCCCACTGGGCACGTGTCCAGGTGACACACCCGCATCATGATGCAGCCGGCCACCACCAGCGGCGCGGTGGCGAAGCCGAACTCCTCGGCGCCGAGCAGGGCGCCGACGATGACGTCGCGCCCGGTCTTCAGCTGCCCGTCCACCTGCACCACAATGCGGTCGCGCAGCCCGTTGAGCAGCAGAGTCTGTTGCGTCTCGGCCAGGCCCAGCTCCCAGGGCACGCCTGCGTGCTTCAGCGAGGTCAGCGGGGTGGCGCCGGTGCCGCCATCGTGGCCGGAGATGAGCACCACGTCCGCGTGCGCTTTGGAGACCCCAGCAGCAACAGTCCCCACCCCGATCTCCGAGACCAGCTTCACGTGCACCCGGGCGTCCGGGTTGGCGTTCTTCAGGTCGTGGATCAGCTGGGCCAAATCCTCGATGGAGTAGATGTCGTGGTGCGGCGGCGGGCTGATCAGCCCGACCCCGGGGGTGGAGTGCCGCGTTTTGGCGATCCAGGGATACACCTTGTGCGCAGGCAGCTGCCCACCCTCACCCGGCTTTGCGCCCTGGGCCATCTTGATCTGGATGTCATCGGCGTTGGTCAAGTACTCCGCGGTCACCCCGAAGCGCCCCGAGGCCACCTGCTTGATGGCCGAGCGGCGCAGGTCACCGTTGGCGTCGGCGGTGAAGCGGGCGACGTCCTCGCCGCCCTCGCCGGTGTTGGACTTGCCACCGAGTCGGTTCATCGCGATGGCCAACGTCTCATGGGCCTCGGCGGAAATGGAGCCGTAGCTCATCGCGCCGGTGGAGAAGCGCTTGACGATCTCACTCGCCGGCTCCACCTCGTCCAACGGCACAGCGGGGCGGGCGTCGGTGCGGAGGGTGAACAGCCCGCGCAGCGAGGCCAGTCGGGCGGACTGGTCGTCGACCAGCTTGGTGTACTCCTTGAACACCTCGTAGCGTCCGGCCCGGGTGGCGTGCTGCAGCTTGAACACGGTGTCCGGGTTGAACAGGTGGTACTCGCCCTCGCGGCGCCACTGGTACTCCCCACCAACCGCCAGCTCGCGGTGCGCGCGCTCCTCGGGCCGTTCTGGGTAGGCGTTGGTGTGCCGGGTGGACACGTCGGCGGCAATCTCCTCCAGGCCGATCCCGCCGAGACGGCTGGTGAGGCCGGTGAAGTACTCGTCGACCAGCTCCTCCGACAGCCCGATGGCCTCGAAGACCTGGGCGCCGGTGTAGGACGCCAGCGTGGAGATGCCCATTTTGGACATCACCTTGAGCACGCCCTTGCCCGCCGCCTTGACGTAGTTCTGGATCAGCTCGGCCAGCGTCGCGTCGCTTTGCGGCAGCTGCCCGCGGTCGAGCATGTCCTCCAACGTCTCGAAGGCCATGTACGGGTTGATCACCGCGGCGCCGAAACCGATCAGCAGCGCCATGTGGTGCACCTCGCGGGCGTCCCCGGCTTCCACGATGAGCCCCACCTGGGTGCGCAGGCGCTCGCGGACGAGGTGAAAGTGCACCGCGGCGGTGAGCAGCAGCGACGGGATGGGCGCCAGCTCCGCGGTGGAATCGCGGTCGCTGAGCACTATGAGCGCCGCGCCGCCGGCGATCGCCTCGGTCACCTGGGTGCGGATGTCATCCAACGCCGCGGCCAGGCCCGCTCCGTCTTCGGCCACCGGGTACAGACCGGAGATCACCACCGAGCGGAAACCGGGCAGATCGCCGTCGTCGTTGGCGTGCACGAGCTTGGCCAGGTCGTCGTTGTCCACGATGGGCTGGGGCAGCACGATGTGCCGGCACGACGCCGGTTGGGGGTCGAGCAGGTCGCATTCCGGTCCGATGGTGTTGGCCAGGCTGGTGACCAGCTCCTCGCGGATGGCGTCCAGCGGTGGGTTGGTGACCTGGGCGAACAGCTCGGAGAAGTAGTCGAACAGCAGCCGCGGCCGCTGGGACAGCACCGCGATGGGGGTGTCGGTGCCCATGGAGCCGATGGCCTCGGCTCCCGCGGTGGCCATCGGGGCGAGCAGCAGGCTCAGTTCCTCGCTGGTGTAGCCGAACATCTGCTGGCGTCGCAGTACCGACTCGTGCGAGTTGCGCACGTGCGGGCGGGCGGGCAGGTCGCCCAGCTTGACCTGCCCGGCGTCCAGCCACTCCTGGTACGGCTCGGCGTTGGCCAGCTCGCTCTTGAGCTCCTTGTCGCTGACAATGCGACCCTGGGCGGTGTCGACCAGCAGCATGCGGCCCGGCTTGAGGCGGATCTTACGGGTCACGGTGGACGGGTCGATGTCCAGCACCCCGACCTCCGAAGCCATGATGACCAACCCGTCCTCGGTCACCCACACCCGCGAGGGGCGCAGGCCGTTGCGGTCGAGCACCGCACCCACCACGGTGCCGTCGGTGAAGGCCACCGAGGCCGGGCCGTCCCAGGGCTCCATCAGCGAGGCGTGGTAGGAGTAGAACGCGCGCTTGGCGGGGTCCATCGTGGCGTGCTTCTCCCACGCCTCCGGAATCATCATCAGCATCGCGTGCGGCAGGCTGCGGCCGCCCAGGTGCAGCAGCTCCAGCACCTCGTCAAAACGCGCGGTGTCGCTTCCGCCGGGGGTGCAGATGGGGAAGATGTGCTCCAGGTCGCCGAACTTGTCGGTCTTGATCAACGCCTCGCGGGCGCGCATCCAGTTCTCGTTGCCGTTGACGGTGTTGATCTCGCCGTTGTGGGCGATCAACCGGTAGGGGTGCGCCAGCGGCCATGAGGGGAAGGTGTTGGTGGAAAAGCGTGAGTGCACCAGGGCCAGCGCGCTTTCCATCCGCTCGTCCTGCAGGTCCAGGTAGAACTCCCGCAACTGCGGCGTGGTGAGCATGCCCTTGTAGACGAAGGTCCGTGCGGAAAGGCTGGGGAAGTACGCGGTCTCGCTGCCCGCCCCACGGCCGGGGCCCTCCTCGCCGAGCTCACGCTCCGCCCGCTTACGGATGACGAAGGCGCGCCGCTCCAGGTCCATTCCGGTAACGGAATGATCAGCGGAAGCGATGAACAGTTGACGCAGCGTAGGCATGGCATCGCGAGCGAGCGCGCCCAAGGAGGAGTCATCAACCGGAACGGCACGCCAGCCGAGCACGGTGAGTCCTTCGTCGGCCACGATGGCTTCGATGGTCTTGGCGGCCTCGTCGGACTTGACGGCAGCTTGGGGCAGGAACACGATTCCGGTGGCGTAGACGCCGGGCGCGGGCAGCTCGAACTCGCACACCGCCCGGAAGAATCGGTCCGGAACCTGGATGAGAATGCCCGCGCCGTCGCCACTGTTCTGCTCGGCGCCTGCCGCCCCGCGATGGTCCAGGTTGACCAACGCGGCGATGCCCTTGTCCACGATGTCCCGACTGCGACGACCGTGCATATCCACGACAAATGCGACACCGCAGCCGTCGTGCTCGTGGGCGGGGTCGTAGAGGCCTTGCCGGCCAGGCAGGCCGTTCAAAGATGTTGTGGTCATGAGTCGCTTTCAGCAGCGGGAACATAAGGAGACGCACCACTCGGGACGACACTGGCCCGATGGAACACAATAGCTGATGCTGCACAGTCCGGGGAGGCCCTTCGCTGGCCGCCGGTCGATTACCGATAGGTAACGGTAAGGCATCGGCGGGGGTTCGCGCCAAGTCCAGGGTGAGGCGCGACCGATCTCACTCTTCTCGCAGGCTGCCTGCGTCCATCACCCAGCGCCGAGTGCTGCGCACCGCGTCGAGCATCCGGCGGTCGTGGGTGACCAGCAGCAGGGTGCCGGTGTAGGAGTCCATCGCCTGCTCGAGCTGCTCGATGGCGGGCAGGTCCAGGTGGTTGGTCGGCTCGTCCAGCACCAACAGGTTCACGCCCTTGGCCTGCAGCAGTGCCAACGCAGCGCGGGTCCGTTCGCCCGGTGACAACGATGCCGCCGGGCGACCGACGTGGGCGCCGCGCAGCCCGAACTTGGCCAGCAGGGTGCGCACCTCGGCCTCCGGCCAGTCCGGGACCGCGTCGCCGAACGCCCTCGCCAGCGCCTCCGTGCCCAGGAACAACCCGCGAGCCTGGTCCACCTCGCCAACTTCCACTCCGCTGCCCAGCGTCGCACGGCCGGAATCGGGCGCCAGCCGCCCCAGCAGCACCGCGAGCAGGGTGGACTTGCCCGATCCGTTGGCGCCGGTGATCACGATGCGATCACCGACGTCGATCTGGGCGCTCACTGGACCGAACTCGCGCTTGGCGACGGTCGCTCCGTCCAGCGCGGCCACCACCGAGCCGCCGCGGGAGGCGGGCGCGATAGCCATCCGAAGCTCCCACTCCTTGCGCGGCTCCTCCACCACGTCGAGCCGCTCGATCCGACGCTCGGTCTGCCGCGCTTTGGCGGCCTGCTTCTCGCTGGCGTCCTGGCGGAACTTGCGGGTGACCTTGTCCGGGTCGTTGGCGGTCTTGCGGGACTTGCTGACGCCGGCCTTCATCCATCCACGTTGCATCCGCGCCCGATCCTGCAGGCCCGAACGGGTCTCGGCGAAGTCGTTGTAGGCCTGCCGGGCATGGAGCCGAGCGATCTCCCGCTCGGCGAGGTAGGCCTCGTAGCCACCGTTGTAAGTGCTCACCTGCTGCTGCGCGAGGTCCAACTCGAGGATGCGGGTGACGGTGCGGGCGAGGAACTCGCGGTCGTGGCTGACAGTCACCACCGGCGTCTGCAGCTGCCCCACGAAGCGCTCCAGCCGGGCCAGCCCGTCGAGGTCCAGGTCGTTGGTGGGTTCGTCGAGCAGCAAGACATCAAACCGGGACAACAGCAGCGACGCCAGGCCCACCCGGCTGGCCTCGCCGCCGGAAAGTGTGGTCATCTCCACGTCGAGGGTGATGCCCAGGCCGACGTCGGCGGCGACCAGACCGGCACGCTCGTCCAGGTCCGCGCCACCAAGGGCCAGCCAGCGCTCCAGCAGTGCGGAGTAATCCGCGCCTCCACCGCCGGCCATCGCAGCGGCCGCGGCGTCCATCTGGCGCTGCGTGTCAGTGACGCCAGTGCGGCGACCCAGGAACTCCAGCACGGTTTCCCCTGTGCGGCGCTCTGCCTCTTGCGGCAGGTAGCCGACGGTGGCATCCGGGGGGCTGAGGATGACTCTGCCCTCCTCGGGGGCTTCCAGTCCGGCGAGTAGGCGCAGCAAGGTGGACTTGCCCGCGCCGTTGGCACCCACCAAGCCGATGACGTCGCCAGGGGCCACGATGAGGTCCAGCTCGGAGAACAAGGTGCGCTCGCCGTGCCCGGCGGCCAGTCCGCTCGCCTGCAAGGTGGTCATGGTGGTGGCGAGGCTACTGGTGTGTGCATCGCACATCGCGGCCCGTCGGCCCGGGTGAGCCGCGCGTCAACCGTGACCAGCGGCGCATCCAAGGCCTCCGCGAGGGCAACATAGTTCCCGTCGTACACAGTGACGGCGTGGCGGAGCTCCCAGGCCCGGTCGGCCAGGACGCTGTAGGGCCACAGCTGCACAGTGAGGTACAGCAGATCCTGATGGACCATCGCCGCGGCCGTGCGGTCCAGCAGACCACCGCGTTCCAGTCGGCGCAGTGCGTTGCCCACCTCGCACGGCCGCCGGAACGTTGCGGATGGTGATCGCCACAGCCATGACTAGATTTTGGCTGCATTCGCTGCAGACTCCCGTCATGCACAGGCAGGATGGTCCTGTTCGCGCGCC
The DNA here is from genome assembly GCA_030853285.1 of Actinomycetota bacterium. Lineage (GTDB taxonomy): Bacteria > Actinomycetota > Actinomycetes > Mycobacteriales > Mycobacteriaceae > X156. The sequence continues at coordinate 11,420 of JALYVL010000004.1, forward strand.
TCCGTTCTTCTAGCTTTTCCTACTATTCCGGAGGCCCGCGTATCGGTGTCGCCCTCTTCGAACATCGGGCAGGATGCGGGGTATGGCCGACACCCCCCGTCAGATCGCCGATCGCTACCTCGACTCGCTGGCCCGGTTGAGTCCGCTGCTGTCCACGGAACTGGGCCTGCCCTATGGCGCCGATGAGCTGGACGACTTCTCCCCGACGGGCCTCGCCGCTCAGGAGCAACTGGCCCGCACCGCCCTTGCCGAACTGGATACCGCACCCGTGGCCGACGCGGCCGAGCAGCGCTGCGCGACCCTGCTGCGGGAACGACTGACCTCCGAGCTGACCCAGCTGGAGCACGGTGAGGAGCTGCGTGCCATCCGGAACCTGTTCTCTCCCATGCACTCCGTACGCGCGGGATTCGCCCAGATGCCCACCGACACCGAGCAGGACTGGGCCAACTTGCGCGGCCGTCTGGCCGCTGTCCCTGCCGCATACTCCGGCTACACCGCGACCCTGCGGGAGGGCCTGCGGGAGGGCCTTTACGCCGGGCCGCGACAAGTCAGCACGGCCATCGAGCAGCTCACCGCGTGGCTGGACAACGACTACTTTCCCGGGCTGGTGGCCGCCGGGCCGGGGAACCTGCGCGCCGAGCTCGACGCGGCGGCAGCAGATGCCGCAGGCGCCTGCGTTGCTCTGCGGGTCTTCTTGCAAGAGGTGTACGCATCGGCCGCAGCGGGGGAGCCGGACACCGTCGGCCGGGAGCGCTATGCCCGCTGCGCCAGGCAGTGGACGGGCTCCGAGGTAGACCTGGACGCCGCCTACGTCTGGGCCTGGGAGGAGTTTGCGCGCATCGACGCCGACATTCGCACCGAGGCGGAGAACGTCAAGCCCGGTGTGACGCCGGCCGAGGCCATGGCCCTGCTCAACACCGAAGGTGAGGCGGTGCAGGGTGTCGAGCAGATTCGCGAGAGACTTCAGTCCATGATGGACACCGCTATCGCCGAGCTGGACGGCACCCACTTCGACCTGGCCGAGGAGGTCAAGCAGGTGCAGGCGATGATCGCCCCTGCAGGTAGTGCAGCCGCCCCGTACTACTCTCCGCCGGCCCTGGACTTCTCCCGCCCGGGACGCACCTGGTTGCCGACCATGGGCCTGGATCGATTCCCGCTGTGGGACCTGGTGAGCACCTGGTACCACGAGGGTGTACCGGGCCACCACCTGCAGCTGGCGCAGTGGATCTTGGTGGCTCCCCAGCTGAGCAAGTACCAGAGCAGCATCGGCATGATCAGCGCGAACGTCGAGGGCTGGGCGCTGTACGCCGAACGCCTGATGGACGAGCTGGGCTACCTGCGCACCCCGGGGGAGCGGATCGGCTACCTCGATGCCCAGCAGATGCGCGTCATCCGGGTGATCATCGACATCGGCATGCACTGTGCGATGACCATTCCCGCGTCCGCAGATTTCCACCCGGGGCAAAGCTGGACGCCGGAGCTGGGCCGGGAGTTTTTCGGACTCCATTGTGGACGATCGGCGGAGTTCGCCGACTCCGAGCTTATTCGCTATCTGGGCATGCCCGGGCAAGCCATCAGCTACAAGCTCGGCGAGCGGGCCTGGCTGCAGGGCCGTGAGCGTGCGCGGGACGCCCAGGGCGCCGACTTCGACCTCAAGCGCTGGCACATGGCCGCCCTCTCGATGGGCTCCCTGGGCCTGGACGATCTGGTGGATGCCCTGGCGACGGCGGGTGCCCAAGCGAGCGGCAGCGACGTGGGGGTGTACCAGTGAGCGAGCCACTCGAACCCGCCGCCATTCTCATGCACGCCGCCGAGCAGCTCCGCGCCGACGGCCGGGTTGCCTACGCCGAGGCAGTCGCCGAGGTCGCCACCTACCTGCGCGAGCTGGAGCTCAACCACGTCAAGATGACCCGCGCCGTCGACGAGCTGCTGGCCAAAGCCCCGCCCTTACCTCCCGAGTAATGGACGAACCGCCGCCGCGGGGCGATCATCAAGATATGGACGAGCTCGCGCACCTGGTGGCGCTGATGCCCTATGCCACTGCGTCGTCCAGACCACCGAGAGTCAGGCAGTTCTCACCCTTTGAGGAGACGTCAATGTGCAACATCGGTACGGAGCTGCGGGAAGTCGAGTTCGAACCCTTGGCCGCGTCGAACCAGGCACTCGAACCCGAACCGCAACCAGCCCGAGAAGGCAGCGATGAGCGCGCCGCGCAGCGGGTTTGACGGCGATACCGCGCTGATCCCTGGTGCGCTGCGCGGCTACCGCCAGTTCCGTTTGGCTCCCGACGGACTGTATCCGTTGGTCCACGGCGCGCTCGGACCGTGGAGCGCGCAGCTGCAGCACGCGGTGTGCGCTATCGGGGGCAGCCATGCCGCGCCCGATCGCGGCTGCAGCTGCGGGGTGTACGGCTGGTACCACGCCGACAGCGACACCGGGTTCGTCGACCAGGTCAGCGCCGTGATCACCGCGCACGGGCGCACCGTGCTCGGCGAGCGTGGGTTCCGCGCCGCACGGGCGCACATCGACGCGGTGGCGCTGCCCTGGTCGCTGTGGCTGCGTCCGGCTGCGGCGGGTCGGGCTCGGCAGATGCTGCGCCGGGAGTATCCGCACACCGCCGTGTACCGCTCGCGGCGCCGGATGGTGGCTGAGCGACCCGGCCCGGACCTCACCGCCCTGGGCATCACGGTCAAGCCCGACCGGACTCGGCGACGCACTCAGCTCGCGATGGGACTGTGGGTCGTCGTGGTGGCGGCGTTCTACTGCCTCGTGTTGCTGGCGCCCCAGGGGCAACCGCCGCAGTGGATCTGGCTGGGCGTGGTGCTCGGTATCGTCGCCGCTCAGGTCGCGGCCGTGCCGCTGCTGGGACGCCTGAGCGCGCGCAGCTACTTGTACAAAGTCGACCGGAATGTAAAGTGATGGGAGTCACGCACGAACGACGAGGGAGTGCACCATGACCACCATCGAGTCGACCGCCAACACCAGCGCCGCCGCGCGCGCTGCGCGCTCCTACGACGAGGCCGACCTCTCGTCGATGGAGTTCTGGGAGCAGCCGGCGGACGAGCGCGAGCAGACCTTCGCGGTGCTGCGCGCCGAACGGCCGATCAGCTGGCACCGCCCCGCCGCCGAGCCCCTCATCGAGGACCCCAACGACCAGGGGTTCTGGGCAGTGGTGCGGCACGCCGACCTCGTCGAGGTGACCAAGCGGCACACCGACTTTCTCTCCGGTGAAGGCATCGTGTTCGACTCCATGCCCCAGGAGCTGCTGGACTCGGCGCAGGGCTTCATCGCCATGGACCCTCCCCGGCACACCAAGGTGCGCAGGCTGCTCACCGCCGCGTTCACCCCTAAGCAGATCCGCCGCATCGACGACCAGATCAAGGCCAACGCCAAGCGCGTCGTCGACGGCATCGCGCACAAGGGCGAGATCGATTTCGTCGAGGAATGCGCATCCCTGCTGCCGGCCCACAACATCTGCGACATGCTCGGCATCCTCGAGGAGGACCGTGCCTTCATCATCGAGCGGTCGAAGTACGCGGGCGGCGTGCACGACCCGGAGGTGATGGGCGGCGGGGACCCGTTGACGGTGTTGTTCGAGTCGATGGTCAGCCAGCAGGAGTTTGTCGCCGGGCTGATCGCCGATCGCCGCGCGAACCCCGGCAAGGACCTGCTCACCGCCCTCACCCAGGCCGAGGTCGACGGGGAGAAGCTCACCGACGACGAGATCCGTTCCTTCTTCGGCCTGCTGATGGTGGCGGGCAACGACACCACCCGACAGAGCCTGAGTCACGGCATGCAGGCGCTGAGCGATTTCCCCGATCAGCGGGCGTGGCTGATGGAGGACTTCGATGGGCGCATCGCGATGGCCGTGGAGGAGATGGTGCGCTGGGCCACCCCGATCATGACCTTCCGCCGTACCGCCGCCCGCGACTGCGAACTCGGCGGGCAGCGGATCACCAGGGGCGACAAGGTGATCATGTTCTACGCCTCGGCCAACTGGGACACCGAGGTGTTCGACCACCCCGAGCGGCTCGACCTCGGCCGGCACCCCAACCACCACATCAGCTTCGGCGGCGGCGGCATCCACCACTGCCTGGGCAACCAGCTCGCGCGCCAGCAGATCAAGGCGCTGTGGGACGAGGTGCTGCAC
>JALYVL010000176.1 GCA_030853285.1 Actinomycetota bacterium
GGCTGGCTCAGCGCCGCGCGGGCCTTGCTGGACGCGCACGACGGCGCCTGCACACCACGGGCCGCGGCCCACGAGCCACCATCGCCCGCGCCCAGGATCCAGCGGATCTCCGTCCGCAACACCCCCTCATCCTGGTGAGCGCGGGAGGGGCCGAACTACCTTTGACGGTCGGCATCGACGTGGGTGGCACCAACATCCGGGCCGGCGTGGTGGACGGTGCCGGCATCATCATCGACACCGTGGAGGCCGCGACGCCCGGTTCGGAGCAGGCGTTGGAGGCAGCGCTGGCGCGCGCGGTGGCCGAGCTGCGCGGCAGGCACGTGATCACGGCGGTCGGTCTGGCTGTCGCCGGGTTCGTCACCCCGGACAACGCCACCGTGCTGTTCGCTCCCCACCTGCCGTGGCTGCGTGCGCCCGTTGCGCATCGCATGACCGAGCGGCTGGAGTTGCCGGTGGTGCTGGAACACGACGCGAATGCGGCCGCCTGGGCGGAGCGTCGCTTCGGGGTCGCCAAGGACGGGCGGGTCGTGCTGCTGGTGGCGATCGGAACGGGGATCGGCGCCGGACTGCTCATCGACGGGACGTTGTTTCGCGGCGCGCACGGCGTGGCCCCCGAGCTGGGGCATCTGCGGGTGGTGCCCGACGGCCGCGCATGCCCGTGCGGCAAGCGCGGCTGCTGGGAGCGCTACTGCAGCGGAACCGGATTGGCCGCGACTGCGCTGGAGCTGCTGGCCGCGGATCCGGGCGCAGCTTCGGTGCTGACGCGTGAGGTCGCTGCCTCGCCGGGAGCACTGACCGGCAAGCGGGTGATGCGTGCGGCCCGCGACGGCGACCGGCTGGCGACCGCGGCGGTTACTGACCTGGCACGGTGGTTGGGCGAGGGGCTCGCGGTGGTCAGCGACATCTACGACCCGGACCTGATCGTGGTCGGCGGGGGAGTCGGCGCCTCGGCCACGCTGTTCCTCGACGATGCCCGTGCGCACTACGCCACCCGCGTCACCGGGTCCGGCCACAGACCGTTGGCCCGCATCCGCACCGCCCAGATGGGGGCAACGGCCGGCCTGGTCGGCGCCGCCGATCTCGCCCGAGCGCTGTAGCTACAGCCGGGAGCCGTCGTCCCAGCCGGAGTCGATAGGAGGTCCGGTCCGCAACAGCAGGAACAGCCAGAACAGACCGGACGCCTCGGCGATCAGGCCGAGCGGCAACCCAACTTGGTCGGTGAGACCGATGATCCCGGGCACGAACAACAGGATCAGGCCCATCCCGAGCATGATCAAAGCGCCCAGCGCCGCGCCGTGGGGACGCGGAATGGGCGGCGGCTCCGGCGGCTCGTAGTGGCCCTCGTCCTCCTCTAACTCCACGATGTCGTCGGGCTCGATGATGGCGTCGGGCTCCACCACGTTGTCTGGCTCCGCGCGGGCAACATCCGCAGGGGCCTCCTCGGCGGGTTCCGGCGCCGTCACGTTCTCCTCCTGGGGCCAGGCCGGCTCGTCGGCACCCCAGCCGGCCACGATCGCCGCAAAGGTCGCATCGATCTCGGTGGAGTCCTTGTCCCGCTCGCCGCCAGGGGGGTCCGTGGGACTCACGGCGTGCTCACCCGCTCGATGAAACCGACGGTGCCCTCGAAGATGGCCGGAGCGTCGTAGTCCAGGGTGGCCACGTGGTAGCTGCGCGGCAGCACCACCTCGGTGAGGTCTGCCGATCCGACGCGGGTGTGCAGCAGCCTGGCGCTCGCCGGCTCTACCACGTGGTCGGTCGCGGAGCGGTACAGCAAAATCGGCGCGGTGACCGTGGCGAGTTCGGTCCTGGTCACCTTCCACAGCTGCTGCAACGAGGCGGCGGCCTTCAGCGGGAGCCGGTCGTAGCCGACTTCGTGCACGCCTGGTTTGGCGATGTCATCGGCGATACCGGCCAGGGAGGGAACCAGGCGACTCAGCAGCGGTAGGAAGTGGGCATCCTTGCGCTCGGTCAGCAACGACGGGTTGACCAGCACCAAGCCCGCGATCTGCGGGTGCTGCTCGGCCAGGCGCAGGGCCAAGGTGCCGCCCATGGACAACCCGCCAACGAACACCGGACGGCCCCGTCCGAGCAACGCCACCAGCTCGACCTCCACTGCGGCGTACCAATCCTGCCACCGCGTCATGTTCATGTCTTGCCAGCGGCTGCCGTGCCCGGGTAGGCGCGGGCAACGCACCGTGTAGCCATGTTCCGCGAGGTGTTCCCCCCAGGGGCGCATGCTTTGCGGGCAGCCGGTGAAGCCGTGGCACAGCAGCACCGCCGCGGAGTCGTCGGCGCCGGAGAAGGCGAAGGGTTCAGCACCGGGGAGGAGGGCCACCTGACCATGGTGGCACGACACAGCGCGGGCGGTGGTACACGGCCGGGCAGGGATCGGGGAGCTGCGCCCTAGGATCTGGGCGGTGCGCTACTTCTACGACTGCGAGTTCATCGAGGACGGCACCACCATTGAGCTGGTGTCCATCGGGGTGGCCGCCGAGGACGGACGCGAGTTCTACGCGGTTTCCACCGAGTTCAACCCTGACCGAGCCGGGAAATGGGTGCGCGCCAATGTGCTGCCCAAGTTACCGGGGCCGTCCTCGCAGCGCTGGCGCAGCCGCGTGCAGATCCGAGACGAACTGCTGGCGTTCCTCACCGCCGATGGCACCAAGCCGCAGCTGTGGGCATGGATTGCTGCCTACGACCACGTCGCGCTGTGCCAGCTGTGGGGAGCAATGCCCGCGCTGCCTCGCGCGTTGCCGCGCTTCACCAGGGAGCTGCGCCAGCACTGGGAGGACGCCGGGTCGCCGCCGCTGCCCACCGCCCCCGACGATGCCCACGACGCCCTTGCCGATGCGCGGCACAACCTCGCGCGTTTCCGGGCGATCCAGGCGCACCTGACCCTATCCGGATAGGGCGTAGTTGCTACGCCACCTCGGCCGGCACGGCGTGTGCCTTGACGTCGCGACTGTGTAAGGACCGCCTTGACCCTGTTACACGGGTGTGCCTCCGCAAACCCAGACAACGCCAGCACCTAGAATCGGCGTGGTGAACTGGACCGTCGACGTACCGATCGACACGCTGCCCGAACTGCCGCCGCTACCGCAGAGCATGCGCGATCAGCTCGACGCCGCTTTGGCGCGCCCCGCCGCCCAGCAACCCGACTGGCCCGCGGATCAAGCCACGGCGATGCGCACGGTGTTGGAGAGCGTGCCGCCGATCACGATGTCGAACGAAGTGGACAAGCTGCACGAGCGCCTGGCGGAAGTGGCCCGCGGCGATGCCTTCCTGCTCCAGGGTGGGGACTGTGCGGAGACCTTCGCCGACAACACCGAGCCGCACATCCGCGGCAACATCCGCACCTTGCTGCAGATGGCGGTGGTGCTCACCTATGGCGCCTCGATGCCGGTGGTCAAGGTGGCCCGCATCGCCGGGCAGTACGCCAAACCCCGCTCCAACGACCTGGATGTCCTTGGACTCCGCTCCTACCGCGGCGACATGATCAACTCCCTGGTCGCCGACGACGCAGTGCGCGGGCACGACCCCTCGCGCCTGGTGCGGGCCTACGCCAACTCCAGCGCGGCGATGAACATGGTGCGGGCGCTCACCGCGGGCGGGATGGCCGACCTCCACAAGGTGCACGACTGGAACCGCGAGTTCGTTCGCACTTCACCGGCAGGCGCGCGCTACGAGGCCATGGCAGGCGAGATCGACCGGGGACTGCGGTTCATGAACGCTTGCGGCGTGAGCGACCCGTCCCTGCACTCCGCCGAGATCTTCGCCAGCCACGAGGCGCTGGTGCTGGACTACGAGCGGGCCATGCTCCGGCTGGACCCGGGCACCGAAACCGGAACGGCCGCCCGGTTGTTCGATCTCTCCGCGCACTTTCTCTGGATCGGGGACCGCACCCGCCAGCTGGACGGCGCCCACATCGCGTTCGCGGAGCTGCTGGCCAACCCGATCGGGCTCAAGATCGGGCCGTCCACCACGCCGGAGATGGCAGTGGAGTACGTGCAGCGCCTCGACCCGCACAACACCCCTGGGCGCCTCACCCTGGTGGCTCGGATGGGCAACACCCATGTCCGTGAGCTGCTACCGCCGATCATCGAGAAGGTGGAGGCCACGGGGCACCAGGTGATTTGGCAGTGCGATCCCATGCACGGCAACACCCACGAGTCCACGACTGGGTACAAGACGCGGCACTTCGACCGCATCGTCGACGAGGTACAGGGCTTCTTCGAGGTGCACCGCAAGACCGGTACCCATCCCGGCGGCATGCATGTGGAGATCACTGGCGACAACGTCACCGAATGCATGGGCGGCGCCCAGGATATCTCCGACGCCGACCTCGCCGGGCGCTACGAGACGGCGTGCGACCCGCGGCTGAATACCCAGCAG
>JALYVL010000177.1 GCA_030853285.1 Actinomycetota bacterium
GCGTGGTGCTGGTGGCCGCCCGCGGACCCGCGCGGCAGGCCGCGCTGCTGCTGCAGGCCTTGGTCGGTGGCGTCGCCACCGTGCCTGTGGTGCACGCGGCCCAGACGCCGCGGTGGGTCGGGGCGCTCGATGTGGTGGTGGTGGCGACGGACGATCCGGGCGACGCGCAGTTGGCGCAGTCGGTCGCCTCCGCCGTCGGACGCGGCGCCGAGGTGGTGCTCTGTGCGCCGTTCGAGGGTCTCCTCGCTCCCGCAGCCGCAGGCAGGGCGCTGGCGCTCCCTCCTCGCGTGTGGGTCCCCGACGGCATGGGCCTGTTGCATTTCGTCGCCGCCGGGCTCGCCGTTCTGACCGCGTTGCAGGCCTGCGCCACGCCCGATCTCGCTGCCATGGCCGATGAGCTCGACGCTGAGGCCGAGCGCAACCAGGCCGGCCGCGAAGTGTTTGCCAACCCAGCGAAGGCGTTGGCTCTGCGCTGTTCCGGCAATAACCTGGTGCTCGCCGCGGACTCGCCCGCGCCCGGGGTACTGGCAGCCCACCTTGCCGGGTCGCTGTTGTCCTACGCCGGGGTGGTAGCGGTACCCGTGGAGCTCGCGCAGGCGTTGGTCGCGCAGCCGGTGTCAGGGGCCGACGCGGTTCAGTCGCTGTTTCACGACCCTGAGATCGACGGACCGCTGCCGGTGACGCCGCTGCGAGTGGTGCTGCTCGGAACGGCGAGTGAGCGAACGCGGCTACAGGCGCGCAGTGCGGCGTTGACCGACGTCGAGCTGGCTCTGGGGACCATTGAAACGGGTGTGCTGCAAGAGAACCCGTTCGCGGAACTACTGCAGCTGGCGGCGCGGTGCGAGAGCGCTGCGGTCTACCTGGGGCTGGCCACGGCACAAGACTGAGTGAATCGCCGTGGTGGTGCTGGGACGGGAGGTAGGAACGAAGTGCAGCAGTTGCAGGGGGTGGTACGCAACTACGCGTGGGGCTCACGCAGCGCACTCGCCGAGCTCACCGGACGTAGCGCGCCGACCCCGCAGCCCGAGGCCGAGCTGTGGCTGGGTGCCCACCCTGCAGGCCCCTCGGCGCTGACCGGCGCCGCCGAGTCCGCCACGCTGCTCGGCGCCATCGAGCACGACCCGCTCAGGCAATTGGGTGACTCGTGCCGCACGCGATTCGGCGACCGACTTCCGTTCCTGCTCAAAGTTCTTGCGGCGGAAGAGCCGTTGTCATTGCAGGCCCATCCCAACGCCTTGCAGGCGCAGCAGGGCTACGCCGAGGAACAGCGACGTCAGGTACCGGTGGACGCACCTGAGCGCAATTACCGCGATGAGCTCCACAAGCCCGAGCTGGTGTGCGCGCTCACCACTTTCGACGCCCTGGTCGGCTTTCGGCCGATCGAGGGCACCGTCGCCTATCTCAATTTGCTGAACTGCCCCGCGCTCGCCGAGCATGTCGCTGCGCTGGCCGCCCAATCGCACGCGGACGGTCTGCGGACGCTGTTCACCGCGTGGGTCACCCTGCCCAACGCAAGACTGCACGCCCTGCTGGCCGACGTGCTGGCAGCCTGTGCGCGACTGGCTCGGGCCGGTGGCGAGTTCACGCTCGAAGCCACCACGGTGTGCGAACTCGGACGGCGCTACCCCGACGACGTAGGCGTGCTCGCGTCTTTGCTCCTGAACCGGGTGCGCCTGCAGCCGGGACAGGCTCTCTACCTGCCCGCGGGCAACCTGCACGCCTACCTTGGCGGCGTCGCCGTCGAGGTGATGGCCAACTCGGACAACGTGCTACGTGGTGGGTTGACCACCAAGCACGTGGACGTGCCCGAGCTGCTCCGCGTGCTGGACTTCACTCCGCGCGACGTCGAAGTATTGAGTGGGACGGGCGAGGGTGCAGAGCGGGTCTACCACACCCGCGCGAGTGAGTTCGTGCTTTCGTGTCTGCAGTTGGCGGCACATGCCGCGAGCACGCTGCGCCCCGACGGACCGCAGATCCTGCTGTGCACGGCGGGAGCGGCCCAGGTGCGCTGCGGGGACACCACGGTGCGGCTGAGCACGGGCGGCGCGCTGTGGGTAGCCGCCGGTGACCCAGCGGTTCAGGTGGTCGCCGAAGAGACCGGCGCGCAAATCTTCCGGGTGCGGGACGGGTTGGATCGACGTTGAGGAGCCGGAATGTCCGCTAGTGGCGGAAGTAAGGCGATCGTCGCTGCGTTGGCTGCGAACGCAGGCATCGCCGTGGCCAAGTTCGTGGGTTTCCTGATCACCGGGTCGTCTTCGATGCTCGCGGAGTCGGTGCACTCGCTGGCCGACACGTCGAACCAAGGCCTGCTGCTGTTGGGACAGAAGCAGGCCAGGCGCGCGGCTGATCGACTGCACCCCTTCGGGTTTGGACGCAGCCGGTATTTCTACTCATTCGTGGTTGCGCTGGTGCTGTTCACCCTGGGCTCGGTGTTCGCACTGTACGAGGGCTTCCACAAGATCAGCCATCCGGAGCCGCTCAGCTCGCCGTGGGTGGCCGTCGGAGTGCTGGTCGTTGCGGTCGGCCTGGAGGGGTACAGCTTCCGGACGGCGATGCACGAGTCGCGTCCACACAAAGGGGCGGCCAGCTGGTGGCAGTTCATCCGCACGTCGCGCAGCCCTGAGCTGCCGGTTGTGCTACTGGAGGATGCGGGCGCGCTGGTCGGCCTTGTGCTGGCCCTGGCCGGCGTCGGGCTCAGCGTGCTCACGGGCGATCCGGTGTGGGATGGCGTCGGCACCGTCGGCATCGGGCTGTTGCTCGGCGTCATCGCCACCGTGCTCATCATCGAGATGCAGAGTCTGCTGATCGGGGAGGGAGCGACAAACGCGGAGGAAGCGGCGATTCTGCAGGCGCTCGTGGGCGGGGCGATCGTGCGGGTGATCCATTGCAAGACGCAGTACCTGGGCCCCGAGGAGCTGATGGTGGCCGCGAAGCTTGCCGTGCCCGGCCAGGTCTCCACCGCCGAGCTCGCCGAGGCAATCGATGCTGCCGAGCTTCGCGTACGCACGGCGATACCAGCGGCGCGGGTGATCTACCTGGAGCCGGATCTAGATCGAGTGTCCGACCAATCGCCCATTGCGCACCAAGATGGGTAGCGTGTCACCCGTCACTATCGCGGACCGTCTCACAAGGACTCGTCCACCCCGCAGGAGGCAGCGCCGATGACCCGAAGCAGTCTGTTCCGCACCAAGTCCATCGAGCAGTCGATCGCTGATACCGACGAACCCGGCCACCAACTCAAGAAGGCGCTGGGTCCGATCGACCTCATCGTGTTCGGGGTCGGCGTCGTCATCGGCACCGGAATCTTCGTGCTCACCGGGGAAGCGGCGGGCATCGAAGCCGGCCCTGCGGTGGCGCTCTCCTTCGTGGCCGCCGCGATCGCCTGTGGGCTCGCCGCCTTGTGTTACGCCGAGTTCGCCAGCACTGTGCCGGTTGCCGGCAGCGCCTACACCTTCTCCTACGCCAGCCTTGGCGAGCTGGTGGCCTGGATCATCGGCTGGGACCTCATCCTCGAGCTTGCGCTCGGCGCCTCGACGGTGGCGGTTGGGTGGTCCACGTATCTGCAGTCTCTGTTGAGCAGCGCAGGGATCACGTTGCCGTCCTCGATCGCAGGCGACAAGGCAACGGTGAACGTGACCGCGGCGCTCATCGTGCTGATCCTCACCGCGGTCATCTGCCTCGGGATCAAGGTTTCCAGCCAGGTCAATGCCGTGGCGGTTGCGCTGAAGGTGTCGGTGGTGCTGCTGGTGATCGTGGCCGGCTTCTTCTACGTCAAGGCCAGCAACTACTCACCCTTCATTCCCCCCGCCGGCTCCACCGGCGCGAACCCCGCGGAGCCGGCCACTCCATCGTTGCTGCAGGACCTGGGATTCTCCCCGGGCGCGTTCGGCATCAGCGGCATCTTCACCGCGGCGGCAACGGTGTTCTTCGCCTTCATCGGGTTCGACATCGTGGCGACCGCCGCCGAGGAGACGAAGAAGCCCCAGCGGGACATGCCGATCGGCATTTTCGGGTCGCTGGCCATCTGCACCGCCCTCTACGTGCTCGTGTCGATCGTGATCACCGGCATGGTCAAGTTCAACAAGATCGACGCGAAGGCACCGCTGTCGGCGGCGTTCAAGGACGTCGGCCAGGGCACCATTGCCACCTTGGTCGACGTCGGCGCCCTGCTCGGCCTCACGACGGTGATGATGATCTTGATGCTCGGTCAAAGCCGAGTGTTCTTCGCGATGAGCCGAGACCGGCTGCTGCCCGATGTCTTTGCCAAGGTGTCCCCTCGCACGAGCACGCCAGTGGTGACCACGGTGGTGACCGGGGTGGTGGTGGCCATCATCGCTGCGTTGGTGCCCCTCACCGAATTGGCGAAGCTGGTGAACATCGGCACA
>JALYVL010000178.1 GCA_030853285.1 Actinomycetota bacterium
AGCACGCAGTGCCTTGTCCTTGGCCAGCACCGACTGCTCGAGCTCGGCCTGAAACTCCCGCATGCGCTGGCGCAGCCCTTCGTCGGACGCGGCGAGGATCCGCACCGCCAACAGGCCCGCATTGCGGGCTCCGCCCACCGACACCGTCGCCACCGGCACACCCGCGGGCATCTGCACGATGGACAGCAACGAATCCATGCCGTCGAGGTACTTCAAGGGCACCGGCACACCGATCACCGGCAGCGGCGTGGCCGAGGCCACCATCCCGGGTAGGTGGGCCGCTCCCCCGGCGCCGGCAATGATCACCTGCAGGCCCCGGGCAGCGGCATCGCGGGCGTAGTCCAGCATGCGCTGCGGGGTGCGGTGCGCGGACACCACGCCCACCTCGAAAGGCACCCCGAACTCGGTCAGTGCTTCGCCGGCGCCCTCCATCACCGGCCAGTCGGAGTCGCTGCCCATGATCACCGCGACGCGTGCTTCATTCACCATGCGCATCCCATCCGTCGGACCATTGCGCATGCGACATCCAGTGCGCCGCCCGCTCCGCCCGCTCCTGCACGACCTGCGCCTCGGCGCCCAGCATCGTGACATGTCCCACCTTGCGGCCGGGTCGCTCGCCCTTGCCGTACAGGTGCAGCTTGGCGTCGGGCATCCGCGCGAACAGGTGGTGGGCTCGTTCGTCCATGGACATGGCCGGGGTCTGCTCAGCACCGAGGATGTTGCCCATCACCACCACCGGCGCAGTCATGGACGTGTCGCCGAGGGGGTAGTCCAGCACCGCGCGCAGGTGCTGCTCGAATTGCGAGGTGCGGGCGCCCTCGATGCTCCAGTGCCCCGAGTTGTGCGGACGCATGGCCAGCTCATTCACCACCAGCCCGCCCTGCTGGGTCTCGAAGAGCTCCACGGCTAGCACGCCGACCACCCCCAGCTCGGCGGCCAACCGCAACGCCAGCTGTTCCGCCTGCTCGGCGACCTCGGCATCGAGCTCCGGCGCCGGGGCGAGCACCTGCGCGCAGATGCCGTCGCGCTGCACGGTCTGCACCACCGGCCACGCCGCCCCCTGACCGTACGGCGAACGGGCGACCACTGCGGCCAACTCGCGCCGAAAGTCCACCCGTTGCTCCACGAGCAGTGGCGTGCCGGCGTTCAATTGCTCCGTCACCACGTGATGGGCCTCAGCCGCATCGCCCACCATCCACACCCCGCGGCCGTCGTAACCGCCGCGCACCGCTTTGAGCACGCACGGCCAGCCGTGTGCCGCGCCGAAGCGCACCACGTCCGCGGGCGAGCGCACCGCAGCGAACGGGGGCACCACAGCACCCAGTGCGCTCAGTCGCTCCCGCATCACCAGCTTGTCCTGGGCGTGCAGCAGGGCGTGTGGGGGCGGCAGCACCTGAACGCCTTCGGCTACCAACGTCGCGAGGTGCTCTTGGGGCACGTGCTCATGGTCGAAGGTCACCACGGTGGCCCCGGCGGCGACGGCACGCAGCGCATCGAGATCGGTGTGCGCGCCCAGCACCACATCAGGGCTCACCAACGCAGCCGGGTCGCCAGGATCTGCGGCCAGCACCCGCAAACTCTGACCCAAAGCGACGGACGCCTGGTGGGTCATCCGGGCCAGCTGACCGCCCCCCACCATGGCCACCACCGGTGCGCCACCGCCCTGCGCCACATGTGCTCTCACAGTCGAAGATGGTCCCACGCTCGCTCAGCCGACCCGGCTCCGGGCGATCGAGTGCCTAACAAATCCGTAGAGTGCAGATCGTGTCCTTCGTCGACGCGGCCGTAGCCCGCCTGCCACGCCGTCTGCAAGAACTGGCAGCCACCCACCACGAGCTGGCCAAATTCACCCTCGTCGGGGGTACCACGTTCATCGTGGACACCATCACGTTCTACGCGCTCAAGTCTTCGGTGCTGGACTCGAAGCCGGTGACCGCCAAGATCTTCGCGGTGCTCGTCGCGACGATCTTGTCCTACGTGCTCAACCGCGAGTGGTCGTTCAAGAGCAGGGGTGGGCGTGAGGCGCACCACGAGGCGGCGTTGTTCTTCGCCATCAGCGCGGTGGGCATGGCCATCAACGCGGCCCCGCTGTGGGTCTCCAGCTACGTCTTTCACCTACGCGTACCGAATATCACCCCGCTCGAGGAGAACGTCGCCGACTTCATCAGCGCACAGATCATCGGCACCCTGCTGGCGATGGCTTTCCGCTGGTGGGCGTTTCGGAAGTTCGTGTTCCTCGAGGTGGAGATCGAAGAGGCGGAGGCCACGGTGCCCGACCACCTGGGCGACGAGCTCGCCGAGGAAGAACTCGGACACAGCTGAGGGCACACCGCGCACCGTTCAGCGAGGCTCCCGCGGGGCTGGTTCGGAGTTTTTCTGCCGCGGAACCGCTGTGGTGGCGACGGTGAGGAAGAGCGCAAAAACCGGCGGGCGGGCGCGGCGCAGCTCGAGTCGACCACCATCGGTTTCGGCCAAGGCCCGGGCCAATGCCAGGCCGACGCCGGTGGAGGCTCCCCCACTGAATCCGCGGTCGAAGATGTGCGGAATCAACTCGTCGGGCACGCCGGGCCCCTCGTCGGCCACTTCGATGAGCGCAGTGGGCTCCCTGGCCACACCGTCGAATCGGGCGGGCACCTGACTCAACGTCAACCGGACCTCACCCGCGCCGTGAAACAACGCGTTCTCCAACAGCACGCCCACGGTCTCCCGCAACCGGGCGGCGTTCGCCCGCGCGGGCGTGGCGCCGGGGATGTCCACGCGAAGCGCGCGGCCTGCGTCGCCGTAGAGGGGTCGCCATTCGCCAACCAGCTCATGCAGGGTCGCGGCGGCGTCCACCGTCCCTGCTTGCGCGGTCCGCACCGCGCGCGAGGCCACCACCATCTCGTTGACGGCGGCGGTGAGCCGGTCGACCTGGTCCATGGCCGCCGCCGCCTCCTCGACGACGGCCGGGTCAGCGTGGTCGGCCAGCTCATCCAGGCGCAGGTGCACCGCGGTCAAGCGGCTACGCAGCTGGTGCGAGACGTCCCCCACCAGCTCCCGCTCACGCTGGACCAGTGCGGCGAGCTCCAGCGCCGAGGAGTCCAACACATCGGACACCCGGTCCAGCTCAGCGATGCCGTGGCGGGTGGCGGCCACCCGGAAGTCGCCGGAGCCCAGCCGGGCCGCCCGCCGTGCCACATCCAGCAGGGGGCCGGCCAAGCGTCGGGCGGTGAGCGTGGAGATGAACGCGCCGCCGGCAATGGACAGCAACACCACGATGAGCACCACAGCCACCGCCTGAAGCTGGGTGGTCCGCACGCCCTCACCGGGCACCTCCATGACCAACGATCCGTTGCGGCCCAGGTCCAACCGCTGAGCCACGGGCGCGGTCACCGAGGGTGAACCGATCTCAGCTTTGTGCAGTGCACCGCTGCTGTCCGGATAGGTCACCACCAGGTGCGCATCGGCGGGCAACGCGAGTCGCAGCCGGGTGACGTCGAGACTTCCGTCGATCCGGTCGTCCGCGCCTTCCTGGGCCGCGAGGTCGGCGGCCACCTGGTCGAGGCGGCTGGACAGGTCACTCCTCGTGACGTCTGCCACCAACCGCCACGTGGTGAACATCAGCGGACCACCGAGCAGGAGCGCGGTCAACGCCACCACAAGCAGGTTCGACAGCAGGATGCGACGGCGCATGGGTGCTCAGAGCGAGTTGAAGCGGAATCCGACGCCGCGCACCGTGGAGATGCGCTTGTCCAGGTCCCCGTTGTCCGCGCTGACGCTGGCCCCGCTGCCCGGTCCCCCGATCTTGCGACGCAACCAGGACATGTGCATGTCCAAAGTCTTCGAGCCGCGCAGCGAAGGATCTCCCCAGACGTCGGAGAGGATTTGCTCCCTGGTGACCACCTGTCCGGCGTGCTCGAGCAGCAGCTTCAGCAGCTCGTACTCCTTGTTGGCCAAGCCGACCTCCACCCCGTCCACGTAGACCCGCCGGGCCGCGTGCTCCAGCCGCACCCCGGCGACGTCGAGCACGTCGTCCCCTGGACCACCCCGGCGGCGCAGCAGAGCGCGCACGCGGGCCATCAGCTCGGCCACGCGGAACGGCTTACCCACGTAGTCGTCTGCGCCCGCGTCCAGGCCGACCACGAAGTCGACCTCATCGGTGCGTGCGGTCAGCATCAGCACTGCGACGTCGGGACGCACCGTGCGCAGCCGCCGGCACACCTCCAAACCGTCCATGCCTGGCAGTCCAAGGTCAAGCACCACCAGGTCGAAGGTTCCAGTGGTCGCCCGTGCCAAGGTGCCCGGTCCGTCCGCGACCACATCAACGGCGTATCCCTCGCGCTGCAGCGCCCTGGCCAGCGGTGCGGCGATGGCG
>JALYVL010000179.1 GCA_030853285.1 Actinomycetota bacterium
CCGCGAAGCCGCGCCGGTTCGCACGGTGGCGGTGCACCTCGGCGATCGCCGACCCTGCCGCTTCGGCCGCTTCGGCCACCCCGGGCAGGGCGAGTACCGGCGCGAGCGGATCGGGCGAGGCGACGGCAGACACGCTGGGAAACGCTACCGGCGCAATCCCCACTGGCCTGTGTGACCTATGCCGCATATGTTGAAGGCATGAGTGCCAAGACTGACGATATCCACGACAACACCCACGTGTTTGCGCCCAGCGACGAGTTCGTCGCGCAGGCCAACGCCGGGACCGAGTTGCAGCAGGCGGCCGACGCCGACCGGGAGGAGTTCTGGGCCACCCAGGCAAAACGCCTGTCCTGGGCGCAGCCATGGGAGCAGGTTCTGGACTGGTCCGGCGCACCGGTCGCGAAGTGGTTCGTCGGCGGCAAGCTCAACGTGGCCTACAACTGCGTGGACCGCCACGTCGAGGCCGGCAATGGCGACCGGGTGGCCATCCACTGGGAGGGCGAGCCAGGCGACTCGCGAGACGTCACCTATAACGATCTGCTGGCCGAGGTGAGCCAGGCCGCCAACGCGTTCACCGAGTTGGGGCTGGTCACCGGCGATCGGGTGGCCATCTACATGCCGATGGTCCCCGAGGCGGTCGTGTCCATGCTGGCCTGCGCGCGCCTGGGACTGACGCACTCGGTCGTGTTCGCCGGGTACTCCTCCGGCGCCCTGCGTTCGCGCATCGACGACGCCGAGGCCAAGCTGGTCATCACCACCGACGGGCAGTGGCGTCGCGGCAAGGCTGCCCCGATCAAGGCGTCCGTCGACGAGGCCGTGAACGGCGCTGAGTCGGTGCAGCACGTGCTCGTCGTCAAGCGGACCGAGTCTGATGTGGACTGGACCGAGGGGCGCGACCTGTGGTGGCACGACACGGTGGCCAAGGCGTCCACCGAGCACACCTGCGAGGCGTTCGACTCCGAGCACCCCCTGTTCGTGCTCTACACCTCCGGCACCACCGGCAAGCCCAAGGGCATCATCCACACCTCGGGCGGCTACCTCACCCAGTGCTCCTACACCCACCACTACGTGTTCGACCACAAGGAGGGCAAGGACGTCTACTGGTGCACCGCCGACATCGGCTGGGTCACCGGGCACTCCTACATCGTCTACGGCCCGTTGAGCAACGGCGTCACCCAGGTTGTGTACGAGGGCACACCCAACTACCCCGACGAGCACCGGCACTGGAACATCATCGACAAGTACGGGGTTTCGATCTATTACACGGCCCCGACGCTGGTGCGCACGTTCATGAAGTGGGGGCGCGAGATCCCCGATGCGCACGATTTGTCGTCGCTGCGGGTGTTGGGCAGCGTCGGCGAGCCGATCAACCCCGAAGCGTGGCTGTGGTATCACGAGGTGATCGGGCACGGACGCTGCCCCATCGTGGACACCTGGTGGCAGACCGAGACCGGTGCCATCATGATCTCCCCGCTGCCGGGGGTCACCGCCTGCAAGCCGGGTTCGGCGATGGCCCCGTTGCCGGGCATCTCCGCGGCCGTGGTGGACGAGGAAGCCAACGTGCTCAGCGCCAGCAAGGAGGCCGTGAACGGATACTTGGTGCTGGACAAGCCGTTTCCGTCCATGGCCCGCGGCATCTGGGGTGACATGGACCGGTTCCAGGAAACCTACTGGTCGCGCTACGCCGAGCAGGGCTGGTACTTCGCCGGAGATGGCGCCAAGGTGGACGCGGACGGTGCCATCTGGGTGCTCGGCCGGGTGGACGACGTGATGAACGTGTCCGGGCACCGCATCTCCACCACCGAGGTCGAGTCCGCCCTCGTCTCGCACCACGCCATCGCCGAGGCCGCCGTGGTCGGGGCCAGCGACGACACCACCGGGCAGGGCATCGTGGCCTTCGTCATCCTGCGCGGGGGCGAGGCCGACAGCGGTGAGGAGCTGATCACCGAGTTGCGCAACCACGTGGCCAAGGAGATCGGTGCGATCGCCAAACCACGCCAGATCATGGTGGTACCCGAGCTGCCGAAGACGCGCAGCGGCAAAATCATGCGCAGGCTACTGCGGGACGTCGCCGAAAACCGGGAGGTAGGTGACGTCTCCACGCTGGCCGACTCCACCGTCATGGACCTCATCTCGAAGGGGATGAGCAAGCCTTCGGAGTAGCCGCGATAGGGTTAACGGCTGGTGCGCCGGGAAGTCTGGTCGGCAGAACAGGACACTTCTGCCCTCAACCAGAGAGGCCGCTATGCCCCGCATCGGCGCCCGTAGCTCCGCCGAGCTCGCCCGCTACCTGCGCACCGAGACCGTCGGCGGTGCGTTGCTGCTGGTGGCCGCCGCGGCCGCCCTGGTGTGGGTCAACTCGCCCGTCGGGCACTCCTACGAGGCTGTGCGCGACTTCCACCTCGGCCCGTCCGCCCTGCACCTGAGCCTCACCGTCGGTACCTGGGCGCAGGACGGACTGCTCGCGGTGTTCTTCTTCATCGCCGGCATCGAGGTAAAGCGGGAGATGGTGGTCGGCGAGCTGTCCGACCGCAAGAGCGCGACGCTCCCCGTGGTCGCGGCGCTGGGTGGTGTGCTGACCCCGGCGCTGGTCGCGCTCGCCCTCGGGTGGGGCACCCCGGGCATCGACAAGGCCTGGGCGGTTCCGGTCGCCACCGACATCGCCTTCGCGTTGGGGGTGCTGGCGCTCACCGGATCACGCCTGCCCGCCAGTGCCAGGGTCTTCCTGCTGAGCCTGGCCGTCGTCGACGACCTGGTGGCGATCGTCATCATTGCCGTGCTGTTCACCGACGGCCTCGCGCTGGGGTGGGTCGCGGTCGCCGTGGCGTGCCTGGCGCTCTACGCCTTCGCGCAGTACCGGCGGATCACCTGGACCGTGCTGTACGTTCCGTTGGCCCTGCTCACTTGGTTTGCGGTGCACCAAACGGGGATCCACGCCACCTTCGCCGGTGTCGCGCTCGGGCTGCTCACCAGGGTGCGCCGCACCGATGACGATACCGCCCGCGGCGAGAAAGAGCCGCCGGCCAGCAGGCTGGAGCACCGGCTGCAACCGTTCTCCGCCGGATTATGTGTGCCGCTTTTCGCACTCTTCGCCGCGGGCGTGCCGCTGTCCGGTGCCGTGCTCGCGCGCCTGCCACACGACCGGATCGCGGTGGCGATCTTCGCCGGACTGATCCTCGGCAAAGCGGTGGGCATCTTCGGTACGGCCTGGTTGGCGATCACGCTCGGCCTCGCCGACCGGCCGCGCTACCTGGGAAACCGGGACATGCTGGCCTTGTCCGTGCTCGGCGGCATCGGGTTCACCGTCAGCCTGCTGGTCGCCGAGCTCGGACTGGGCGCCGAGGCCGAGAACGCCAAGGCTGCGGTGCTGATCGCGTCGGCGCTCGCATCCGTGCTCGGCGCGGTCCTGCTGGTGCGTCGAGGAAAGGCGTTCGATGCCCGCCGCGCCGCCTACCGGGAGCGAAGGAAACGGGATTTTTACGAGGTATTCGACCCCGACGACAGTTCACCAGCCGACACGAGCGGTGCCTGATCGGCCCATCCGCACCAGACCGTGACACCATGAGCCTCTGACGATCGGTGGTCGACTCTGCAGGAGTGCCGCCGACGACGAGCACCTGGAGGGGTGAGTTGAGCATCGCCGAGCCCAGCACCGGCCGACACAGCGCCGACCAGCGCAGCACCGCAGAGGGAGTGCCCACCACGGTTGCCTCCATCCCACTCTCCGACCTCGATGCTCGCGGCAGCGGCAGCATCGGCGCCCTGGTCAAGGACGCCACCACGCAGGTGTCGACCCTGGTGCGGGCCGAGGTGGAGCTGGCCAAGGCCGAGGTCACCAGCGAGGTGAAGAAGGGCGTGCGCGGCAGCGTCTTCTTCATCATCGCGCTCACCGTCGCCCTGTTCAGCGCCTTCTTCCTCTTCTTCACCATCGCTGAGGCCCTGGCCCTCGTGCTGCCACGGTGGGCGGCGTTCGGGATCGTGTTCGTGCTGATGGTGCTCATCGCGGCGGTGTTCGCCCTGCTCGGGTACCGCAAGGTACGCAAGATCCGTAAGCCGGAGAAGTCCATCGACGCGATGAAGGACAACGCGAAGATCGTCAAGCGCTCCAGCTGAGATGGCGCCGCTGGACCCCGCCGGCGTCCGGATCGACGGTCCCTGGACGCACCGTGATGTGCACGCCAACGGGATCCGCTTCCACACCGTCGAGCTCGACGGCCGTGGCCCCGGCCGCGCCGGCCCCTTGGTGCTGTTGCTGCACGGCTTCCCCGAGTTCTGGTGGAGCTGGCGGCACCAATTCGGGGCGCTCGCCGAGGACGGCGCTCGCGTGGTGGCGTTCGACC
>JALYVL010000180.1 GCA_030853285.1 Actinomycetota bacterium
CACCAACACCGAGCCGTCCGAGCCGTAGCGCAGGAAGCTCAGCACGTTGTTCTCGGCGTCGTTGGCGTCGATCCAGGAGAAGCCCTCCGGCGCGGTGTCTTGCGTCCACAGCGCGGGCTCCGCGCGGTAGGTGGCGTTCAGATCGGTGACCATGCGCTGCACCCCGCGGTGCAGTTGCCCGTGTTCGGGGTCGGCGAGCAGCCCCCATTCCAGGCCACCCTTCTCCGACCACTCGCCGGGTTGGCCGAACTCGCTGCCCATGAACAGCAGCTGCTTACCCGGGTGGGCCCACATGAAGGCCAGCAGACCGCGTAGTCCCGCCGCCTTGTTCCAGTCGTCACCGGGCATGCGCTGCCACAGTGACCCCTTGCCGTGCACCACCTCGTCGTGACTGATGGGCAGCACGAAGTTCTCGGTCCAGGCGTAGACCAGGGAGAACGTCATACCGTGGTGGTGATAGCTGCGGTGGATCGGGTCGTGCGCCAGGTAGTCCAGCGTGTCGTGCATCCAGCCCATGTTCCATTTCATCCCGAAGCCGAGGCCCCCGAGATGGGTGGCGCGGGTGACGCCGGGCCAGGACGTGGACTCCTCGGCAATGGTGACCACTCCTGGGTGGTGCTTGTAGACGGTGGCGTTCATCTCCTGCAGGAAGGCCACCGCCTCCAGGTTCTCCCGGCCGCCGTGGATGTTCGGCTCCCACTGCCCCGGCTCTCGGGAGTAGTCCAGGTAGAGCATGGAGGCCACAGCGTCCACCCGCAGTCCGTCGATGTGGAACTCTTCCAGCCAGTACAGCGCGTTGGCGACGAGGAAGTTGCGCACCTCGCTGCGGCCGAAGTCGAAGACGTAGGTGCCCCAGTCCCGCTGTTCGCCCCTGCGCGGGTCGGCGTGCTCGTACAGGGCGGTTCCGTCGAAGCGGGCCAGCGCCCAGGCGTCCTTCGGGAAGTGCGCAGGCACCCAGTCCACCAGCACCCCGATGCCTGCCGCATGCATCGCGTCCACGAAGGCCTTAAACTCATCCGGTGAGCCGAATCGTGAGGTCGGGGCGTAGTAGGAGGTGACCTGGTAGCCCCAGGAGCCACCGAAGGGGTGCTCGGCCACCGGCAGCAACTCGATGTGGGTGAAGCCGGTCTCGCGGACGTAGGCGACCAGATGCTCGGCCAGCTCCAGGTAGCTCAGACCCGGCCGCCACGAACCGAGGTGTACCTCGTAGGCGCTCATCGCCTCGGCGTGCGGAGCGCCGGTGGCCCGTTTGCTCAGCCACGCCTGGTCCTTCCACGCGTAGCTGCTGGTGTGCACCACAGATGCCGTCGCCGGGGGCACCTCGGTGGCGAAGGCCATCGGGTCGGCCTTGTCCACCACGCTGCCGTCCGCACCGTGTACCCGGAACTTGTAGCGCGTGCCCTCGGAGAGGCCGGGCACGAACACCTCCCAAACTCCGGTAGAGCCCAGTGCGCGCATGGGGGTAGCCCGGCCCGACCAGCCGTCGAAGTCGCCTACCACCGAGATGCCCTCCGCGTTGGGCGCCCACACCGCGAACGAGACGCCGCGAACCGTCCCGTCCGGGGTGTCGTAACTGCGCACATGGGCGCCGAGTGCCTCCCACAGCCGTTCGTGGCGACCTTCCACCACCAGGTGCAGGTCCACCTCGCCCAGTGTCGGCAGGAACCGGTAGCCGTCGGCGACCACGTGGGTGTCGCTGCCGTAGGCCACCACCAGGCGGTAGTCGGCGAGGTCGCTCACCGGGACGAGTGCGCCGAACAGGCCGCCATCGAGATGCTCCAGCGGGTGGTCCGTCGTCCCGATGCGCGCCGCCACGCTGAGGGCATCAGGTCGCAGGGCCCGAATCACCGTGCCCTTCGAGTGCGGATGGGCGCCCAGCACCGAGTGCGGGTCGTGGTGGGTCCCGGCCAGCAACCGCGCGAGATCATCGGCCTCCGGGCGGGCCGTGTTGCGGGTGGTGGGGCTGCTCATCTGGGGTCCTTTTCTGGGCGGAATGCGGTGCCACGCGGCGCGGCGGTGGCGGTGAGACGGCGAATGGCCCGTAGCGGGATGTCCAACCAGCTCGGCCGGTTCTGCGCTTCGTACCCGGCCTCGTAGATGGCCTTGTCCAATTCGTAGGCGCGCAGCAGGGCGGGGTGGGCGCGGGGGTCGAGGCCGGTGACTGCGGTATAGCCGTCGCAGAACGCGGCGATGTTGCGCTGGGCCCACTCGCGGGCACGGAACTCCAACTGCGTGCGCGCCCCAGAGGACTCGCCGTCGTGCAACTGGTGAAACGCTGCGTAGTCGAAAGACCGCAGCATCCCCGCCACGTCGCGAAGCACGCTGTCGGGCCGCCGCCGATCGGCGAGTGACTTGGCGGGCTCGCCCTCGAAATCGATGAGCAGCCACTGTCGTGGGGTGCGCAGCAGCTGGCCCAGGTGCAGGTCACCGTGCACGCGCTGCACCATCGGTGGCCGTTCGTTGTGCTGTGCGGCGAGAAACACCTCGCGGGCGGGAGCGGCGAACTCGGCGAGGGCGGGCACCAGCGCCGTGGCCTCGCCCAGGCGGGTGAGCATGGCGGGTACCGGACTGTCGTCGGGACCCGGGCGGGCCGTGCCCAGCTCGGTGGCGAGCGCGGCGTGGGCGTGCGCCAGCGCGGCGCCGATCCGGTGCGCCTCGTCGGCGAAGTCGGTGCCGACCTCCTCGGCGTGCAGATCGGCCTCGGCGAAGAGGTCGCGCACGCTGGTCAGCGCCATCCGCCAGCCGTCGGCGCTGTTGGCGGCGAAGTCCTGGGCCATGGCCAGCGTGGTGGTCTCACCGCGCACCGAACCCTCCAGCCAGGCACGCACCGGGGCGATACATTCGCAGCCGGCCGATGCCAATGCCCGGTGCAGCTCCAGGTCGGGGTTCAGACCGGGGGACACCCGCCGGAAGACTTTGAGCAACAACTGCTCGGCGAGCACCACGGAGCTGTTGGACTGCTCGGCGCTGAGCGCGCGGCCCCCCATGCCGTGGGCCAGGGTGACGCCGTCCTCGGTGCGAAACTGTAGGTCGCCGACGGAGGTGCCGGCGGCGAGGGCGTCGGCCAGCACGGTGATGGCTGAGGGGTCGCGCAGTGCGTCGTAGGCGATCCACCCCGCGGGATCCAGGCCCTCGTGCTCCGGCAGCATCGCCGCAGCGAGCTCCGGCCGCGGGTGGGGCCGCCACACCAGCGGCACCTGGAAGATCTGCTGCGGTGCGCCGCTGAGCTCGGCCGTGATCAGCAGGTGCTCCACCCGTAGCTCGGGGTCTTCGTGCAGCACCTCGCGGGCCAACACCTCGACCCCGAGGACGGCGTGGCTCAACGCGCCGAACCACCGCTGCGTCGGCAGCCACCGGCCGAGGGCGTCGGACAACGGGTCGGTCATGACTGCACCGCCTCGCGGGCTTCGGAGACGTCGCCGTGAGCTGTCTCCTGATCGCGAGCGGCCTGATCGTGGGCGGCCGGATCCGGTTGCAAAGCGAACCAGAGGAACCCGTGGCCGGGCAGGGTGATCATGTAGTCCGCCGTCCCAATCGCCGGAAAAGGCACCGAACCGGTGAGCTCCACCGGGATGCGCCCGCTGAACATCGACAGGTCCAGCTGTACCGCCTGCGGAAAGCGGGACAGGTTGTTGACGCAGAGGATGACGTCGCTGAGCTGGGCGGGCGCAGCGGGTCCGGCCTCGGAAGGGGTGAGCTCGCGCAGGTAGGACAGCACGCTCGGGTTGGCGCTACCCAGCTCGGTGAACGTGCCCAGACCGAACGCCGGGTGCTGCTTGCGCACCTCGATCATCCGCCGGGTCCAGTGCAGCAGCGTGTTGGTGGAGCCCATCTGCTGCTCCACGTTGACCGCCTGGTAACCGTACGTGGGGTCCAGGATGACCGGCAGGTACATCCGCGCCGGGTCGGCCCGGGAGAAGCCGGCGTTGCGGTCCGGGGTCCACTGCATGGGGGTGCGCACCGCGTCGCGGTCACCCAGCCAGATGTTGTCGCCCATCCCGATCTCGTCGCCGTAGTACAGCACCGGGGAGCCGGTGAGGCTGAGCAGCAGGGCGGTGAACAGTTCCAGTTGGTTGCGGTCGTTCTCCAGCAGCGGGGCCAGCCTGCGACGAATGCCGATGTTGGCCTTCATCCGCGGATCCTTGGCGTACTCGGCGTACATGTAGTCCCGCTCCTCGTCGGTGACCATCTCCAGGGTCAGCTCGTCGTGGTTGCGCAGGAAGATGCCCCACTGGGCGGAGCTGGGGATGTCCGGGGTCTGGGCCAGGATTTCCGAGATCGGGAAGCGGCTCTGCCGGCGTACCGCCATGAAGATTCGCGGCATCAGCGGG
>JALYVL010000181.1 GCA_030853285.1 Actinomycetota bacterium
CCGCAGCACCCGCCAGCGCTCCCGCCGAGAACCCGACATCGAGCTCCGCACCGACGCGGGCTGCCCAGCTCCAGCCGCTGTCCCGCACGGCGAGCAGGAACAGCAGGGCGGTGAGCACACCAACTATTTGTCCGACCACGGTGGTCAGGAGGACTCGCCTGGTGCCGATCCACCACTCCGCGAAACCGACGAGCAGCGCGAAGGCACCGAGCATGCCGAGGTAGGCCGCCGGGGTGCGGGCGAACAGCGGGCCGGTCAGCACCGTCCACCAGCGGCCGTGGACCAACGGGGCCACCCCATAGGCGATGTTGGGAAACCACGATCGGTCGACGACGCTGTGCCACAACGACCCGGTGCCGAGGCCGACGAGCAGCATCAGCAGCACCGCACTGGCGGTGAACGGTAGGCGCCGCCAACCGCTTGTCACCCCGCGCCGGATTCGGGCGTAGCGGACCTGCTTCGGATCCGACGCCGTTGTGCGAACCGTGCGCTCAACCATGGCGACCTCAGGAATCGATGGGTGAAACATCGTTTCGAAGGACACTATGCTGCCTGCCGCTCGCCGTTAACCCGCTCGGCTGGGCAGTCCCCGACCGGTCAACGCGTGAACGTCCCGAGCCGTCCTTGTCGAAGTACTCGAGGGCAAGTCTTGGTCCCATTGAACGTGGTCTGACCTTTGGTGTGGATAGATTTCCGTTGTGGACGACGCCTACTGCCATACCGGGGATGCCCGTCGCCGTCATCAGGTCCTGGGCGAGCGGTCCAGGCGGGACGGCGGCGTCGATCTGTCCGCTGGGAATCGGCTACTTGTCGCTAAACCGAAGGAATGGCAACGTCCACGGTGAGGTGGATGCCAGGTTTTTGGTCCATGAGTCGTCGACTCAACGGCGCGGTAGCGTACGACCAGCAGTCGCTGTGGCGGTCAGCGGGTGAGCGCGGCGAGGAACATGGCGTCGGTGCCGTGACGATGGGGCCACATTTGCGCGTGCGGTCCGTCACCCAGTCGATCGACCTCGGGCAGCAGCGGCCGCACGTCCAGCTGCGTCGCCCCGCTGCGCCGCACGGCGTCGGCCACCACTGCCGTCGTCTCGCGCAGATGGGGTGAGCAGGTGGCGTAGAGGACGACCCCGCCCGGGCGCACCAGCGCCAGCGCGGCGGCCAACAGTTGCCGTTGCAGGGCCGCCAGCTCGGTCACGTCGCTGGCCTGGCGTCGCCAACGGGCCTCGGGCCGTCGACGCAGCGCGCCAAGCCCGGTGCACGGCGCATCGACGAGGATCCGGTCATAGCCTGGCTGGAGACCGGACTCGCGGCCGTCGACGGTGTGCACGGTGACCGGCAGCCGCTGGCACGTCTTGCGGACAAGCTCCGCACGGTGCGGTGTTGGGTCCACCGCGTCGACCCGCGCGCCGTCGAGCCTCGCGATCGAACCCAGCAGCGCGGCTTTTCCCCCAGGCCCTGCACAGAGGTCCAGCCACCGCCCTTGATCGTCGCCCTGCAGCGGCGCAAGGGTGAGGGCTCGGGCGACGAGCTGGCTCCCCTCGTCCTGCACCCCGGCCACACCCTCGCGCACCTCGGCAAGCTGAGCGGGATCGCCGCCGTCCAAATACACCGCGTAGGGCGAGTACCGGCCGAGCTTGCCGCCGGTGGTGGAGGCGAGCTCGGCGGCGGTGATGGCACCGGGGCGGGCGACGAGATGCACCTGGGGCCGGGCATCGTCGGCGGCCAGGGCTTCGGCAAGCTCGGCGGCATCGGCTCCCAGCGCCTCGGCGAACGCCTGCGCGATCCAGCGCGGATGCGCGTGGGTGAACGCGAGGTGCGCGATGGGATCGCTGTCCTGATCCGGCGCCAGCTGCGCCACCCAGCTTGCCTCGTCCTGACGACTCACCCGACGGAGCACCGCGTTGACGAAACCTGCCCGGGCCGTACCCATCTCGGCTCGCGCCAGGTCCACGGCGGTCGAGACCGCCGCGTGGGTGGGTACCCTCGTGCGCAGCAATTGATAGGTGCCCATGCGCATGATGTCCAGCAGCACCCCGTCGACCTCGTCCAACGGTCGGTCGACGCACTCGCTGAGCACTGCGTCGAGCAATCCCTGCGCCCGGCAGGTGCCGTAAGCCAGCTCAGTGGCCAACGCGGCGTCGCGGCCCTCGATGCTGCGTTCACGCAGCATTTTCGGCAAGACCAGGTTGGCGTAGGCGTCCCGCTCGCGCACAGCAGCCAGCACCTCGCACACGGCCTTGCGCACCGGGTCGGTGCTGGGCAGCGGTGCCGGCCGTGGTCGCCGGGTGCCCCCGGTGTGCTTGGCCGGTCGTCGCGACTCGCTCATTTTGCTCGCTCCCCACGCTCGAGCCGTGCACCGCGAGCCCAGTCGACCGCAGCCATCATCTTCTTGCCCGGTGGCTGCACCTCGCTCAGCCGGACGGCCGTGGTGGCAGTGCCCACGAACACCCCGTCCTTACCGGCGCGCAACTCCCCTGGCGCCAGCTCGGTCAGCTCGGTCGCGTTCACCGGGCCGAGCTTGATGCGGGCGTCTCGCACGGTGGTCCACGCGCCGGGGTGCGGAGCGACGGAGCGGACCAGACGATCTATGGCCTGCGCCGGCTGCAGCCACGGCACGCGCGCATCCTCCACCGACACTTTCGGGGCGTAGGAAACTCCGTCCGCAGCTTGCGGAATGGCGTGAATCGCGCCATCCGCCAGACCATCTATTGTGGACTCGAGCAGGACCGCGCCCGAGACGGCAAGCCGCGCGAGCAGCTCTCCCGTGGTATCCGTGGGCCGTACCGCCTCAGTGATGATGCCGAACAGCGGCCCCGTATCCAGTCCTTGCTCGATCAAGAACGTGCTCGCCCCGGTGATGTCATCTCCTGCACGCAGCGCCGCCTGCACCGGCGCGGCGCCGCGCCAGGCGGGCAGCAGCGAGAAGTGCAGGTTCACCCAGCCCAGACGCGGGAGCGCCAGTGCCGCCGCCGGTAGCAGGGCGCCGTATGCGACGACCGGGCAACAGTCGGGTTCGAGCGCGCACAACTGCTCCAGGAATTGCGGCTCCGACGGCGAGCGTGGGGTGAGCACCGCGACCCCGTTGGCGTCCGCCAGCTGCCCGACGGGTGAGCGCGTCACCGTTTGGCCGCGCCCAGACACGGCGTCGGGGCGCGTGATCACGGCGAGCACCTCGTGCTGCCTGGATTCGAGCAACCGCTGCAGCGACGCCACTGCGGGCTCCGGGGTGCCGGCAAATACCAGCCGCACGCCTCAGCCCGCCCGGCCGTGCAGCCCAAGGGGGTTGAGCTTCACCGTGGGCGCCAGCGCACCGAACCACTCGGACTCGCGGATCTCGCGCATCGCGGCCCTGCGTGCCTCGGGATCCAGTCGATCGATGAAGAGCACCCCGTCGAGGTGATCTACTTCGTGCTGGATCGCTCGAGCGAGCAGTTGCGAACCCTCGACCTCGACGGGATCGCCGAACATGTTCCAGCCCTTGGCCACGACGTGCAGATGGCGTCGGCAGTCGAGCCGCACCTCGGGGATGGACAAGCACCCCTCCGGTCCGAGCTGCTCCTCGTCACCCAGCACTTCGAAGGTGGGGTTGACCAGGTGCCCGGCGAAGTCGTCGCAGTGGTAGGTGAACACCCGCAGACCGACGCCGAGCTGGGGGGCAGCGATACCCGCGCCTCCGTGCTCGATCATGGTCTCCTCCAGATCGTTGACCAGGCCGCGCAGTTCGGCGTCGAAGTCCACCACTTCCTCGGCGCGGGTGCGCAGCACGGGATCGCCGAACAGCCGAATGGGCACAACGGACACGAAGAGGCTCCTCGTAGAGGGGTAAACAGCTCTGGCAATTCTAAGGGGTGCTCGCGGTAGCGGTTTCAGCCGATGCGATGGGGATCCACCTGGACGCGCACCGCGTCGGATTCCTTGCGCGCGCTGCGCACGGCCTGCGCGGCGGCGAGCGCGGCCACCAAATCCTTCGCCGAGCTCCGGGCGACGCGAACCAGCATTCGCTCCCCCCAGTCCGCGGTGTCCACGGGGCCCAGCACATCGGCCCCGCGGGGCAGCGGGGTGGCTGCCAGGAACGCCGCGACCGCCGCCGGGGCACCCTCCACCGTCGCCAGCTGAACCGCAGGCGGAAAGCCGACCTCCGCCCGAGAGCGCAGCTCGGCGACGGCATGACCCACCGGGTCCCACCGAATGAGGGCCTGCACCGTGGCGAGCTCGGATTCGGCCCCCACGACTACCTGTCCGCCCGAGGCAAACGGGCGCACCAGCGCAGCGGCAGCCATCCAGCGGCGCAGAGCC